>WREN01000079.1 GCA_009779295.1 Oscillospiraceae bacterium
CCGGAAAACGCGCTTGTCCCGTATTTCATCATGCCGTCGTAGAACGCCTGTATCGCTTCCGCGCCTTTGTCGTGCATGAAATCTTCGATTCCCAACGCCGCGAATACTTTTCTTACCGTTTCCCCTACTTCTGTAATGGAAGCGACCGCTTTGCCGGCGTTTTCGGAAATGCCCAGCGATAACCCTTCTATCAGGTTCCCGCCGATTTCGTAAAATACTTTTGAGGGGGATGCGATGCCGAGTTCGCTTTTTACGTCTTTTACGATTTTATTGAAAAATTCCGATACTTGCTTTCTGAACTCCGCTTCTTTATTCAAAAATCCTTCCCATACGCCGTCAACGATGGATTCACCCACAGCAGGGAAATCGCTTACGGTAACGGTTTCCTCAGCCGTTTCTTTTGCGATGATTATGAGGTTTTCCGTTGACAAATTAAGCGCGTCGTTCGAATCAACGCCTTCAGCGATTTTGT
Organism: Oscillospiraceae bacterium; assembly: GCA_009779295.1. Classification (GTDB taxonomy): domain Bacteria; phylum Bacillota; class Clostridia; order Oscillospirales; family CAG-272; genus WREN01. Next base: position 473 of record WREN01000079.1, read on the forward strand.
CAACCATATCAGAACCGGAATTGACAACGTCCGGCAACCCGAGTTGTTTCAATAGCGCGTCTGTCGCCACTTTCGAACCGTTAGCGAAAGCGCCGCTTAATTTGTCAAGTTCAGTCTGCGATGATTTGACAAGCGTATTAACCAATCCGGCGGATTCCGGACCCGCGTCTTCAAGTTTTTTAAGCAGTCCTTCATCAATGCCCATTTCCGTCAGTTTCGCGATATTTTTCGCCCATTCGCCTATAACGCGCTGGTTATGCTCGAGATTTGCCGTCATTTCACTAACGCTGACTTCTGACGTTTCCGAAATCTTCTTGAACATTTCCGTCGCGGCTTTGGTATAATTTTCTATAGCTTTTTGACGTTCGCTGTAAATTTTTTCTTCCGCTTTTTGCGTTTCCTCTAAATGCGATCTGTATTCCTCAAGCGTTAAGCCTTGTTTGTTGGCTTCAACAATCAATGCGTCCGTTACTTCCTTCGCGGCTTTTTTGCGTTCCGCTTCGATTTCCGCTTGAATTTTGTATTGTTCTACCATAGCGTCGATAACTTCTTCGGAGCTTGCTATGATAGCCGCGTTGGCTTCCGCTTGTTTTGCCGCACTCTCAGCGACAACTTGCGTAGTGGTTTCGAAACTGTCGGAAAGTTCAACCTGCCTTGCGACGAGTTCAGCTTCCGACTTGTTTAATTCTTCAACGATTTTTTTGTATTTTTTGTCGTTTTCGCCTTTTTTGTATACACCGTCTGCGACTGCCTGCGTCAATATCTCGCGTTGTTTTTCGATTTGTAATAACTGGTCTTCTACAGCCATTTGCTCTTTGGCGATTTCAACGGCGCGTTCACGCGCCGCTTGCAACCTCGCTTCTTCCTGACGCGCTGTGATGATGTTATATATTTCAGCTACGTTGCGGTTCATTGAATCCGTTTCCATATCGTATTGGATGATAGATTCGCCCATCGCTTCGTTGAAAATATCAATCAGAGCCGCCAGTTCCATTTTTTGCTCCGCTGATTTTTCCTCGACCATTGAAAGCATGGATATTTTGTCGGCAAGGCTCAAAGCGGCTTCCTCTTCATAACGCATGCCTTTGAGTTTGTCTTCATACGACGCGGCGCTTTCATTCATGGAATCCGTTAATTTATTGTTAGCCTCAACTAAATCCTCCGTGCTTTTCTGCAACGCTTTTTGATCTTCCGTAGCCGTATTCAACCACATGACGAGCGCGATGATTCCCACAACCAACGCTGCTATGGCGGCGATGATCGCTCCTATCGGATTCGCCATCATCGCGGTGTTAAACGCCCACTGCAACGCTGTAGAGATAACAGTCACCAAGTTAAATGACGTAAGAGCGAGGGTCATTGCCTTGATTCCGTTTGCTATAGCCATTACAATCTGGAACGCCGCGAAAGCGGCGGCTGCGGCAAGAACGAACGGCGCAAGTTTTTGTAATAAATTCATCAAGCTTGAAATAACAACCGTTATCGGTTTGATTATCGGCACCGCTTCGCCTAAACCTTTTGCCAGATTTTTAACAATTTCCGCTGCCGCCGTCAAAAACCGCGGCGCTTCGTCTGCTATAACCTTAACTAACTCTATAACCATTTCAACGGCGGTTCCGGCTAATTTCGGCAAAGTTTCCGATAATCCGTCAAGCAATCCCATAGATAATTTATATCCCGCTTCAATCAATTTTGGTATAAGCGTTATTATGCCGTTAATTAATACTTCGCCTATTCCAAGAGCCGCGTCTGTAACAACATCCGAATTATCAACTATCCCGTCGATGAACGAAACTAATAATTTAACGCCCATTTCGCCTGCGGTTGGTATGTATTCTGTTATCTTCGTGACAACCTGCGCCAGAACGTCCCCCGCCGCGCCTGCAAGACCCTCAAATCCGCCTTCGTTGAACGCATCTGAAAGCGTGCTTATTAATTCCGTCGCGAATTGCGTTACTTCGCGCAAAACCGGTTGGAATCCTTTGTATACGGAAACGCTCAAATCCGCGATTCCGGCTTTGAGGATATTAACGTCGCCCTGAAAGTTGTCGATTTGCATAGCCGCCATACCGGCAGCTTGACCCAAAACGTCGAACGAGTTTCCGGATTCTGACAATTCTGCGCTGAGTTCAATAATGTTGTCTATGCCTTCGGCTGTTATCATGTTCCAACCTTTTTGCGCGACGGAATCAAAAATAACCGCTTCGCTCGCGTTCCGTTGTTCGTCCGTCATACCGCTCAACGCAGTTTCGAGATCGCGCATAATATCCATCATATCGCGGCTCGCTCCTGTACTGTCATATAACGCTACGCCTAATGCATCTAATTCGTCAGCGGCTTTTTGTGTTGGCGTTGAAAGATTTTTAAGGATCGAATTTAATGAAGTTCCTGCAGCTCCTCCTTTTAACCCCGCGTTCGAGAAATTAATCAAATGTGCATTAACTTCGTTTATACTCATACCCAGTAAAGCGGCGTTGCCGCCAACGTTTACATACGATTCGCCCAATTGCGACAACGAAACGTTCGCAAGCGAAGTAACCAGTGAAAAACTGTCAACGACGCGCTGTGTGTTTTCCGCTTCGATTCCGAACGTTTTCATGGTTGAGCCTAAGAAGTCAAGCGTAGTCGCCATGTCCGTTTGGGTTGCCAACGCAAGATTCGTCCCGTGCGACAACTGCTCCATCATCAACCCGACGTCGCCGCCCGCTTCCGCTACCATCTTAGCGTTTTTGGCTATTTCGCCCAAATCCATACCGGTTGAAACCGCTATTTCGCGGATTCCCGATTGCATCGCAGACATTTCTTCGTTCGCAGCCTGCGTTATCGCCTGCAGGTTCGACATTTCCTTCTCGAAATCAGAACCCACTTTCGTCGCGTATGCAGCGAACGCCGTTATCGCCCCGGCAGCCGCCGCAATTCCCGCAGCCGCAACTTTGCCTATATTTTTTAAGCCTTTGGTCAGACCTGTTTCGTCTAACTTGGTATCGATGACTATCGAACCGTCAGCCTGCGCCACATTACTCACCTCTTGACGTTTTCAGAATTTTGTATTTCGCAGGCGAAATCACTTTATTTTGTATTTCGCCTGTAATTTCCGGATACGCGCCGCTTCGGTTTTATCCTTGACGGCGTTTGCGTCCGTGCCGCGTATACCCATGATTTTGACTATTTCGTTGCTTTCATCCAATCCGCGAAACAGCGCGCAGAACTTCCACCAGTGCAGATTCTCTATATCCTGCAAGTCTGTACCGTACTGCGAGTAAAACGCCGCGTATATTAAAAACGCGTCCTGACCGAAATCATAAACACGTTTGTTTTTGCTTTTGATGTTGTTTTCTTTCATGTATTTCAGCTTGCGTTCGTCCTCTTCGGTTCCGCATTTGTAAAACCATGACATCCGCTCGACGGCTTCGTTCAAATCCGTGAGTTCCGCTACGCCGTAATACATTTCCAGCGCGCACGATATTTTCTCCTCGAAATCAACGCCGTCGTCGAGTATCAGCTGTTCAAACATTATACCTATGCGGAAATCGGTATTAATCGGGATTTGCTTACCCGATATCAATACCGATTCAGGCAGAATGTCTATGAGGATATTATTTGTTTGCACGGCGAGCCGCTCTGTTGACGTTATACTTGTCCGACGCTTTATTGATACTGTTGAAGTAATTCACCGTCGATAAATTCTGGTCGTTTATAAAGCTCATAAACGAATGATACGCCTTGACAGCGTTGCGCACGTTGATTTTCACCCCGACTATTTCTTTGCCGCGCCCGAAAATAACGTCGAAGAATTTCAAGAACATTTCATAAGTGAGCGTTATTTTTTCAATGTCGCTTTTTTCAACGTCTATTTCAACAAAAACTTTTTTAGCCTCGTCTAACTTTTGAAATGTCTCCAAATCCTGCATGTCAAACTCGTATTCGTGACCGTTGTATTTCCATAAAATCAACGCGTCGTCGTTAATATAACCGTCCGGAAAGTTCTCAAACGTCAATTCCTTATCCATAATCAATCCTCCGTGAATGTTTTACTCGAAATGTCAAAAGAGCCTTCAATTATCGCGCCCACAGCTTTCATTGCTCCGGTATAAATGAGCGCGTCCGTTCCTACGCCGCCCGCTTTGCTGTCAGGAATGACAGCCCACCTGCGCTTGATCGCTTTGTAGATTCCGCTTCCCGCCGTTTCCTCGTCGAACGTATTGTATTGTACAATATCGCGTTCCGTATCGCTGCCGAGCATTTCCTTATCTGTTATCTCGACGACGGCTTGTACAACCGGATCTTCATCGTACACGTCGCACGCATACGATACAGAAGGCGCGTAACCCGTTACGTTCGTACGCTCAGATTTATCGCCTATGTATGTTCTGGCGTACTCAACGGAGTTTTTCGATTCCGAAAAATCGGTGAAGCCCTCGTTGATATACGCGTAATTCGGTGTTGCAAACGTTCCTACATCCATATAATTTTTCTGTTCGTTTCTCAATCTTAATGACATTTTAATTTACACTCCTTTTTAATACGATAAAATTCGTTTACGAATTATTTCGTTTATAATTTAAAATAAATATCGCTTGATTTACGCATGTGCCGTCCATATCGCGTTTTAACGCATACGGGATTCCGGTCATTTCGATTTTCGTCACGCAAACCGTGTCGAAAGCAAATTGATTCTGTTTTGATTCAAAAAAGTCAGACAACGCCCACAGCGGTATGTCAAGCAGAGCGAACCGTCCGGCTATTTCAGAACTTGCCATTTGATACTGCACGCCGAACGGGAAATTGCCCACGTAACTGCCGCCGACATACTGCCGCAGTATCTTGCCGCCCGTCATCGGGCGCAGCGTCAATTGCTCTCCCGTCGTTTCCGTATCGTCGATAATGACCGGACACGGCAATGGAATTTTTTTCGCGTTTCCGTTGATATAGTTCGCGAGCTGCACAACGATCAACTGTTCGATCAGCGTAAAATTGTTTACGTGCGTAAAATTGTTTACGTTTTGAACCATTGCTCAACGCCCTCCTTGACTTTTTTGATTACCGATTGACCGTCCGCCGCTTTCCAGACCTCAAACCATTGTTTCGTAGCGTTCGGGTGAACGTCCTTCGACTTGTTCGGAAACCCGTAATACTGCCGTGCGGCGTAAGGGACGGTGTACACCAGAAACGGCTCGTCCGTACCTATACTCGGCTCAACGCTTTTTGAGAGGTTCCCGAAATCAAACGGAACATAAGGATTACAGCCTTTCGCCACTTCGTTTTTCAACATCTGTTGTCCCCGGCTCCGCAAACGTTCGGTTTTATTGAAAACATTGTCGTTCAATTTGAAACTCACTTGCCGTCGGCTATTTGCCGTTCACCTCCCAGTGATGGATTAAACCATCATATCCGTATTTCTCATCGCACGCGCTGATTACATAATCCTTCCGCGCGCGTTCGCCGCCGAATGAGGGGTTTTTATCAAATATTTTGCCCAACCCCAGATAATCATCGCCCGTGTTTATCGTCCATAACCTGCTCTTGTCAGAAGCGTTGAGGTATACTTCCGGTTCAACATATTTGCAAAACTCGCCTTTCGCGTTTGTCACAACGTTCACGCCGTTGTAGATTTCCAGATAAATATTCCCGAATATGGCGGAATCCGCTATCATGCTTGTTTTGTCATACCGCGCGTAATTGACGTAAACTTTGTTAAATTCTTTGACTTTCGCGCCGTTCAAAACTGTTTCATTGCCAGTCCAGTTCCAAACAGTAACCGTGTGCGGCAGCGCGTTTTTGTTCGGTTTACGGCTTGTCATACGCGCCGCCTCCATTGGCGTTGCCGCCTCTGTACAAAAGCCCCGTCGGATACAGGATTTTTAACGCCGCGGGGCTTATATCTCTCCGAACATCTGCATCCGAATTAAACTCATACTGATAATTGCCGATTTTTTCGGTTTTCAACGACGAACCGGAAACCAAAGTTTCGATACCGCCGTTCAGATACAAATGCGCTATCTGGAACGCCGCCGCTTTTTTGACGCGCTTGCATGGTTTAACAATCCTGTTCATCGTCAGCGCGTCAATGTCAGCCGCCGCGTACATTTCGAGCCTGTCGAACTCATCCTTCGGCATATCTATACCCGTATTGAACGTTTTAAACTCATCAAATGTCAGATACTGCATATCAACCGCCGTCCGGATCATCCGGTTCTTCCGGAGCGTCGGACTTCAATACCGCGAACGGGCAGCGCGTGCTTCCGTCAGTGTTCAACGCGTTTATCGGGTTCGGTAACTGCCAGCCGAGACGCATTACAGCGCGGAGGGCTACCATGTCCTGTTGGAGGAGGTTGTATACTATCTCGCGCGTTGACGGGTCCTGGATAACGCCGGTATCGAAGATTTCGAAACTTATATCCTGCCGTATCGAATATACCGCCTGCGACATGTCGCCGACCAGTAACTGCGCTATGCTGTCGTCCCACACACCGTTCATCGGAAAATACATGGGAACGCCGCCGAGCACATACGGAGCCGCGTCGTTCTTCATCGACGGCTCAAATAACGGTCTGCCGTTCAAGTCGCGCAACCCGCGCAGGACGGCTTTCATCACTACCGAACCCATCGCTCCGTTCACGTCGAATCCGTCCTGCTCAACGAGCGTATACACTCCGTTCACGCCGAGCGTGTCGTCAAATATGTCTCCCGATGAAATGATGATGTTGCCCGCGTCTGTAGCCTGCCCTATAACGTCTATAGGCCAACTTGCGGGTCTGTCTATGCCGAATATGATCGCTCCGTCGATTTTCTGTCCGAACGCCTGCACCAGCAACGGGCGGATTTCAGCCCATATATCGTAATTCGAATCGTCCAGTACGTTTTTCGGTATAGGCACGATTACGGCTAATTCCTCCGCCACTATCTTTTTCTTGTCCCACGTTACTTTTGTCGTTTGTTTCATTCCCGTGTCGCCGTTGACGAAATACGCCATCGGCAACGAAGCGAGGACGGGCATTTCGCGCGTTTTTGTATTCATGTTCGGCAGCCGTCTGAATATCGACAACGCCGAACTTCTCGCTATCGCGCCCTGTATGATCTCCCTTGTTTCCTCTACAGGTATAAGCGCGTCCGCGCCGGTTCTGTCTATTATGTTTATCGCCATTTTAAAATTCCTCCAATTATGTTTTATTTTTTTATTGAGTTCCGTATGTTTTCGTTGATTTGCTCACTCGCCGTTTTCGGCGGCGCGTTCGTTGTCTGCCCCGCTCCCGTCGAAAACTTAAACGGTGCGGGAACTGTTGTCTGCTGCTTGTACATAGGCTTCTCCGCTAAAAACTTGTCCGCCGCCGCGCCGAAATCCGGCGCGGTGTCCGCGTTTTTCTCATCAAGAAATTTATTAGCTTCATACATGACGTAATCCGCGTAATTCGGGTCTACGCCTTTCTCGGCAAGGATGCTTTTGTTCTTAGCCAGATTCAATTCCGCCGTAGCCGCCTCAAGCTGTGTTTGCCGGTTTTTGTGCGTCTCCATAAACGCCGGTACTTCGTCCTTCGAACTCAGCCCGAGCATTTTAAGAACCGAGTTTTCGCCCGTGCTCTTCTCCTTTGCCATCATTCGGCTTACGTCCGCTTGCGTGAATGTCTTTTCCGTTGGTTGTGGCTGCTGTTCAGGATTGCCGCCTGATTCGGTGTTATTTTCTTCGTTCATATTAATATCTCCTTTTAAAGTTTTGGTAACTGTATCCGTTTTATCAGCCCTGCACGGTTAAACGGGCATAAAAATACCGCTTACGCTTCATCGCCGACTTATTGGCGTTGCGCAAACGGGTTTTATTCGGTTGTGGGGGTCTTGTCAAATTATTTCAACTGTTTTTCCAATTAATTTAGATTCGTCAAAATCCTTTGGATAATCAATGCCTATTTCAAAATTGTCTTTCTTGACATTTCTGTCCGTATATCTTATCATGGGGATCGCATCGATTTCATATAATATTCCGCCTTGCAATCTTATTTTATTTTTCATTGAAAGTTTTTTTTCGTCAACATCTGACAAGGATAACAGAACTTTTCGAGTTTCCCCAATACGAAAAGCATTTACGATAGTATTCATGTATATCAATCCTTTCTCAAATTTTCAAGTTCTTTATAATAATCAGTTAATGCTTTTTTAGTTTGTTCATTTTCAATATCAGATATGCCATAAGCTTTTTGGTTTTTTATTAGTTTTTTTTGCGCTTCTATTTCCATCAGAAGCCTGTTTTCAGGGGTTCCGTCATTTCGTCCTTGCCGATATTGCGCGGAATGAATCAACTCTTCAAACACAGCGGAAACCGATGCGTTTGTTTTTAATAAAATTGTGTTTTCGTTATAAGTCAATCCTTCGGCCATTTTAGAATCTAAATACTTATCGGTAGCTTTGTCGCATTGAATAATACCGCCTCGTTTTTCGAAAGCCGTTTTTATTTTTAAAAACTTTTCATTATCCATAGGAATTGGCATTTGATTATTGCCTCTCTTCATTGCTGCTATATCTATTATATCACCTTTTTTCAATTTGTCAAGCTCTGTCTTGGAAATCCACTCTCTGTTTCTCCTCCTCGTCCGCCCGGTGCTGTCTATGAACGCTCGCAATTCCGCTTGCTTCCGTTTCAGCCTTAGTGAGGC
>WREN01000080.1 GCA_009779295.1 Oscillospiraceae bacterium
CGTTCGCATAGCCGAGGTATAACGCCCAGCTCTGCGACGTGCAGTCGATATAAGATTTGCCGTTTATATCCTCGACACGCACGCCCTTACCCTTGACGAGATACGGTCCCGCCGTTCCGCCTCCGACCATCAAATGCTCGTTCATCTCCGCGAGTTTCTGCGCTTCAAGTGAGTTCATTAAGTTCAATACATCCATATACAGTTCCTCCATTTATTGTAAATATATGACAGGTTCGCTTATCATTCCGCTTTCAACGGGTTTGTCAAGCAAATTGCTGTAGCACGTGTCGAAAATTATGGAAATTTTGTTACTTCCGGGTGTTACAAACTCCGTCATGTCGAAAGTGAACGGCGACCAGTATCGTTTCGGCAGCGTCTTGCCGTTTATTACCACTTCTGCCGGATCGAGCGTTGGTACATCAAGCAGGATTCGTTGGAAATCCTTACCCACGGTGAAACTGTTCCAATATTTGCCTTTGCCTGTATAGTAACGGAAACCTTGTTCCGTCCACGAAGCGGGGTTTATATCCGTCCATGATTCGGCGATTTCATTAGCTTCATTCAAGCGGAAGTCGCCTTTGATAGCAAAGAACGGTAGTTTAAACGGCGCAACCCAGTCCGGCATTTTGCAAAGGATCCAAATTTTGTTTTTACCTGTGTTGATATATTCCGTAATGTCAACTTCTTTGTTGTCTATGCCCCAGATTTTTTTATCATAGGGTTCAAGCCCGACATGCCCGTTCACTATTATGTCATGCACCAGCGTCGATTCAAACATCAGCTTTAACGGCATAACATCCGCGACATCGAATGTGCCGAAAACTTGGAATAAATCCGACGTACCGATAAACGATTCCTTCGGGAAGTCGTAACCGTCGGTCGGGAATACCGTGCCGTCCTGTTTTATCAGACTTTTTACAGGAATCAAAACATTATCTCCGAGCGCGTTGAAATTCCAATTGCCGTCGAAACGAATTGTTTCGCCGCACGGTCTGCCGATGTGCGGTGCAGACTGTGCCACATCCGCTTCTGTCAGCACGGTACACTCATACGGGGCTAATACCGTTTTGAATTTTAATCCATTCGTTTCAACTGCACAGATTCCTCCGGTTTCGGGGTCTAAAAAGATACAGTTTCCATTCGGCAGGATTCCCGCTATATCTTTGTACTCTGCTGTATCGTTGACGATGAAGTATGTGTTGTCTGTACGCTCCGAAATCAACACTCCGCCGTTATGTTCGGCGGACAGAGCAATGTATTCGCCCATTAAATCACGGAAAACATTTTCCGCGTACTTTTCAAGTTCAGCGTGCGGTAATTTAATATCGAGCGACAAATTATATGCGCCGGATTCTATTTTTTCTAATTTATTTTCAACAGGAAATTCCGCAAGTTGATTGATGAAGAATATTTTATCGTGTTCGCTGATGATGGAATTCATTTTTTCATCGGTGCAGTGCATAGCGGGCAGAACCAGCCAATCGTATTCCGAGCCGTAAAATTTTAATTTGCCGTTCTCGATTGACAAAGCGTCGGCGAGCGTATCTGACGCGAGATCGTATTCGATATTCGCGGCAAGCAATGCGTTCACCGCTGTTTCAATCGGTACGTCCATGTGTTTTATTGAGTATTCCGTGTCGTAATATCCCATTAAAACAGTCAGCGGTTTGCACATCGCGAACGACGCGAGCGTCGGCATTACGACAAGCACTTTCCCTTTCGGGCGTGTCATTTCCGAAAGGTATTGCAGCCTTGCGACGTATTCGCCGAACGGTTTGTATCCGCTCATCAGCGGATTGTTATATGAATGGCTCGGCGGGTAGCATATCGGCAGTAGCTTGCGCATATTGTCGAGCGTGTAATATGACCCCATATACTGTATCATGTTCACGCCGAGCAAAATCAAACGGTTCGCGATACGGCGCATGTCGGAGAAACGCAAATCCCAGCCGCTGCCCGTGTAAGTTTCGCACAGGAGCCGGCGTTTATTGTAGAAACGTCCGGCGGAACTGAGTATCTTCCCCGCGATGTTGTAGTTCGGCGTGTCGATACTCTGCTTGGAGAATATCGAGTCTATCCCCGGCAAATGGAATTCGGACAAATCCCTGTATATATCCACGGACTGCATCATATTACTCCATAAACCTTCTTCGCCGCACATGTGTCCCGTCAGAAGTAAGTTATTATCTTCACACCAATCTTTCATCGCGGCGATGAAAACCTTCTGGAATCGGAAACTAAGGAAACGCCAGAAATGGATTTTGATGTTTCGTATTTCGTCGGTAACGCCCGGTAAATATAACAGTTCCAGTCTGTCTTTTATATCGTAACCCGACCACGCTTGAAAATCTTCCTCAAGTTCGTCGTACCACGGAATCCCGCTCGCTTCGTAATCGCCTATACTCGTTATACACGGCTCGTCGGTGAATACGCCAATTACCGTTTCGCCGAACTCATCGCCGATGTACTGCTTATATTTTTCATGGGTATATTCGATAAAAGCTTGTATCGCTTTCGGGTTGAGCGCGTCGAGATAGCCCTCAGTATAGTTTGAATGTTCGGCCCAAACGTCGGTGACGGTTACGGATTTTTCGTTTTCAATGTAGAATATTTTGTACAAATATTCGTTCACGGCTTTGTTATTTATTATCACACGGTGCCAGTCCGCTGTAGGCTGTATGTCTATTTTGTATATCTCGCATTGATCCGTTACATCGTCGGTACCGCGTTTTATAGCGAGTATTCGACCGGGCAGTAACAATTCGGTGTTATATCCCGGATGCGCCATAATATCTCTCACGCGAAGCACTTTGCCACGCGTCCAGGGTTTATCTCTTAACAATTTGCCTCCGGCTGGACCGGACGGCCAGTTGAATTCGTCGTATATCCAGAATTTCTGCCCGCGCTTTTTCATTTCCGCGACGGCATATGCTATGAGCGTAAAGAATTCGTGAGAAAGGTAATCCACGGTTGTACCCCACATAGGGTGGATGAATATCTGATAAATACCCATTTCCAAAAATTTATCCAACTGGAAAGAAATTTCATCTTCCGTGATTTTATCGTCCCAGAACCACATGTTCACAGGATAATATTCTTTTTGCGGGTCTTTGAAATATTTCAATATATCCTTCATATAACCTCCCAAAGTTATTTATTTGATTTCATTATATACTAATAAACTCTAAAAGTCAATATAACTATTGACTTTTAATACCAAATGTGTAATAATATAAGCGGAATGGTAGGTATTTATTATGGACTTAATTGAAATCTTTAAAAATCCCGATACAACATATTACCCGTGCGTTATGTGGTTCTGGAATGACAGAATAACCGAACACGAAATAGAATTCCAAATTAAAGAATTTAAAAAAAGCAAAATCTATGAATTCTTTATCCATCCGTTAAGCGGAATGGAACTTGAATATCTTAGCGAGGAGTTTTTCAGTTTAATTCGTTTCGCGGTTTCCATCGCAAAAGAAAACGGTATGAAATTTTGGATTTACGACGAATACAACTGGCCGTCGGGGATAGCCGGCGGGCTTTTGCTGAAACAAAATCCCGAAACGCTCGGTTGCGTTCTGCTGATAAAGAAATTCACTTTGTTCGCGGGGCAGAAGCTCGACCACAAATTCGAAGGCGAATTTGTCTGTGCAAGTATTTTGCATAAGAACAAAAACGCGGTACGTGAAAACATTACCGACCGCGTTAAAGTCGAATCCGAAAACGGTCAAACGAGAATTTACTGCGAAATTAACTCCTTTACGACAGTTGAAGTCACGCTTGCTTACAAAGCTCCGAGCGCGGGGATTTGTATGGCGGGGTTGTGGGCGTCGTTCAGCGATTTCACGCCCGGCTGGCTCGACGCGAACGACCGCGAAACCGTGAACGCTTTCATCAATTCCACGCACGAACGTTACAAAACGGTAATCGGCGACGAGTTCGGCAAAACCGTTTTGGGTGTTTTTAACGACGAAGCGAACAATTTCAGCTTCTTTGACGCGGCTCACTATAACGTGACCGGAGTGCAGGCGTATCCGTGGACGAAACATTTCGCCGAAGCGTTTCAACGCGACCACGGTTACGATTTCACGCCTTACGCATATACTGCGGATTGTTCTTTTCTCGACGCCGATTCAATTAAAAAACGTTTCGACTATTGGGAAACGCTGTCACATTTGTTTGCAGATAATTATGTAAAGAACGTCGCGGATTGGTGCGAGCCGAATCATTTGAAGCTGACAGGGCACTTAAGCGGTGAGGAATCGGTGATGTGGCACGCATATCAAATGGGCGACAGCTATCTTGCGCTTAAGGAGTTTCACATTCCGGGTATCGACAATTTATTTTCCAAGAATTATATAGATAACGTGGACTTCGCAATAACAGCGAAATTCGCCGTTACCGCGGCTAAGTTTGCAAGACGGAAACGGGTCATATGCGAGACATTTTCGGGCAGCGGATGGGATTTGACATTGCAGGAGATGAAGCGCTGCTTGCAGCGGATAATAGTTGCGGGAATCAACATGACCCAATACATGGGCGCGTATTACTCGCTCGACTGCGGGCGGAAACATCTGCCTATGTCGTATCCGCCGAGCCACGGCTACAACAATCCGCTGTTCGCGCATTACGGCGAACTCAATACATACGCCGCGCGTTTGAACGCGTTGTGTGCGGAAACGATTGGAGCGTCCGATATTTTCGTTATGCTTCCGTTGATAAGCGTACAAATCGACAAAAACTTACAGGGAACAATCGATCAAAGCTGGCGCGGTATTTGTTTGGAACTCATCAAAACCCATCACGAGTACGACATCGCATCCGAACGTGCGTTGTATGACGCGAAAGTCGAAAACGGTAAGCTTATAATAAACGGTTTCGAGTACGGCACGCTCGTCGTACCGGATATATATTATACAAGTCAAAAAGTAATCGATGTAATTAATAAATTGACCGCGCAGAACGGCAATGTTATTTTCTGCGGGAACACTTTGCTGACAATTTGCGAAACCGGAGAGAAAGTTAGTTACGCAAAAGGCGAATTGAATTTAAAACCAAACTTCGGAACTCATGAAAACGTATACGTTTCACACCGCAAAACGGCTGACAACGATGATTTATATATGATTGTAAACGACAACGCGGAAGATGTTGATATTAAACTTGATTCCGCCGGCTGTTTGTTCGATCCGTTCGATGGAACGGTTCGCGCTTTTGATTCAAGCGTGAAAATCTGCGCTTACGGTTGTGTAGCGGTATTGATTAAAAAAGAATCCCGCGTTGAACTCAAACATGGCTGGAGATTCAACGCGGAAGGCGGGAATTGGTTGGTTCTGCCTGTAAAAACGCAGGGTGAAAATTCGGAGATTTCCGGAGGCTATGGTTTAAAACCGAGCGACAAATATACTGCTACCGCAGAATTTAATATACAAGATATTCCGGAGTTTGCCGAACTTATCGTAGAGTACGAAGAGGGTATGACCGTTATATTGAACAACGTTGATATATCCGTCGGGTTAAAAAGTTTAAAACTTTGGGGAATCAGGACGAAAAGTGTTGACGTTACGTCTATTCTCAAAAATGGAGAAAATTCTCTTTCATACGTTTCAAGTATTCCTGCATGGAACGGACCTCACGAACTTCCATCCGCTTATCTGCGGGGAAATTTTAAACTAAACGATAATTTGGAATTGATCCGGAATACTAAGCAAATCGCGCCGAATATCTGGACGACGCAGGGTTATCCTCATTTTTCGGGAGTAGGAATTTATGAAACGGAATTCACATTGCCTGACCCCGTCGGTGATAAATTGTTGATTGAAATTCCTGCAAATGATGTAGTAAAAATAATATTAAACGATGAACATGTTAAAACATTATTATGGAAGCCGTATACAACCGATATAACACAATATGTGAAAAAAGGGGAAAACCGTTTGCGTCTGGAATTCACAGGCACATATCAAAGTCTTATGCAGCCTGAAGAATATGACTTGCAAGGTCAAGGGCATTTGATCCGCAGGGGAAAGTCTGCCCCCGCTCATTCCGGGCTTGATAATTTTCCGGTAATATATATTTTAGATTGAAATTAAAAATTGAAGAGGATAATTGATAACATTAATAATTTTTTCATCGCTTTATCCAAATATTTTTCCGCTCATTCTCGTGCCCGGGAGTATCACACGGCTGATGATAGCCGCAGCCTCGGCGCGTGTTATGTTGTTGCCGGGATTGAACGTACCCAAGTCGTCGTTACCCGCTAAAATCCCGGCTCTGTACAGCATGAATATCGCGTCGCGGTAGGGAGTGCCGTTGTTCACGTCCGGCAGGGAATTGACGGTGTTCGGTGAGGCAAACTCCGCGGCGGGCAGTGAGCGCGAGAAGATGTACGCCATTTCCGCGCGGGTTGCCGGTCTGGTGTAATCCGTGAAATCATTCGACACGATTATTCCGTTAGTTATGGCGTAGTCCACGTATACTTTATACCACGGTTCGCTTGCGGTAAAACTTTCCGCGCCCGTCATATAGATACTGTGTACCCGCGCCGCGACTGTAATAGCCTCGGCAATTGTGATATTTCCAGTCGGTTTAAAAGTGGTAGCACTGTCGCCCTGCATAAGTCCGTACTCATAGGCGTTGGCTATAACTCTATTCACGTTATTATATCCGTACCACTCGTTCTCGTTCACGTCGGTGAACATACCGAATGTATAAGTTTTTTTCTTGACGAAATTGGACATGGAACCCGTGGTGGTTGGAGGAGGAGTTGAATCTGCCGTCCATTTGGCGTACAGTGTGAGATTCGCCGTTACTGCGGTATCGAAGTTGTAAGCCGCCGTTAATCCCGAATCCGCATACCATCCGGCGAAAGTATAGCCTGCTCTGGTCGGATCGGAGGGTTTTGCCGCTTTGCCGCCGGAAGCGACCGACTGGCTCGATACCGCGCTGCCGCCGTTAGAATTGAATGTGACGGTAAATGTCGGCACAGACGTTGCCGTTACCGTGAGCGTGAACGTGAAAGTCGTCGAACCTGCGCTGTTACTCACCGTAAGCACGACGGGATATGCACCCGCCGCCAGCCCTGCCGCAACGTCCAATTTATTTGTGCTGTTGTTCCATGTGATTTTAATGTCGCCGCTTGTCTTTGTCACGGTCGGAGCGGGATTGCCCGTAATGGTATAAACTTCTGTCGAAACCGCCGCGTAACCCGCGGTGAGCGTCATGGTTGTTGGGCCCACTATTGAAGGCGGCGTATCTGCCGCCGTTACCGTGAGCGTGAACGTGAGCGTCGCGTCGGGAGTAACGCCGTTACTCGCTTTTAACACGACTGGATATGTCCCTGCTGTCAGCCCTGCCGCAACGTCCAATTTATTTGTGCTGTTGTTCCATGTGATTTTCCCGTCGCCGCTTGTTTTTGTAATTGTGGGAGCAGGATTTCCGTTTATGGTGTAAGCGTCCGTGGAAGTTGCCGCATAACCTGCGGTGAGGGTCATGGTTGTTGAGCCTGTGATAGCGGGCGCGGAAGCCGCCGTTACCGTGAGTGTAAAGCTGAAATATGTATCTCCTTCGTAGTTACTCGCGACAAGCATAACTGGATATGTCCCCGCCGCAAGACCCGCCGCGATGTCAAGAGTATTTGTGGTATTGTTCCATGTGACAGAGGCGTTACCGCTTGTTTTTGTAACCGTAACTGTTGAAGTGCCGGTAAGGGTATAAACGTCCGTGGAAGTTGCCGCATAACCTGCGGCGAGCGTCATGGTTGCCGGTCCGGTTATTGTGGGCGGTGGTCCTGCCGCCGTTACCGTCAGCGAGGCCTGATTTGAGTACACCGTACCGTGAGCGTTTGTTACTTTGCAGCGATAACGTATTGAGTTATTCTCCGGAGCGTGATTATCGAAAGGAAAGTTGTTTACGTTCAGCGTTGGTGTTTTTACGTTGGAATGAATACTGGTAGCCGCGATGTCCTGCCAATCGAAGCCGGGAAGTAATAATTGATACTGCCACTGATATGTCAGCGGACCGATGCCGCTTGCCTGTACGCTGAATGTCGCGCTTTGCCCCGAAAGGATACTCTTGTCAGCGGGATGCACATCGATTTTGGGCATAGTGTCCCTTACCGTGAGCTTCGCTTCGTTGGAGTAGACCGTTCCGTAAGTGTTGCTCACTTTGCAGCGGAAAACCATGCCGTTATATTCCATAGTTACGTTGTTCATCGTCAGCGTAGGGGTATCGCGCCCGATGGTTAGCTCTCCGTATTCCGGTACTATTTTCCAAACTGTGCCGTCTTTGTATTGCCATTCATATGTCAACGTGAACGTAGAAGTGGCTACTACGCTGAACGTCGTGTTTTGTCCTTTTACGATGTCGCGGTCTACGGGGTGGGATGTGATGTTCGGACGCCGGAAGTCCACTAAATCTCCGGGATTTATTATAATGGGATCAAGTGCGCTTGATGTCATAGTCATTGACGCTAACATGCCGAATACCATTACTGCCGCCAGTAAGACGGAAAAGAGTTTCTTTGACTTGCTTTTCATTATCATTACTTCTTTCTTTATTTAATTTTTTATATTTGTTATATTTTTATCCTATGATTGCTTTAAAACGCTTGAGCGCGAGGA
>WREN01000081.1 GCA_009779295.1 Oscillospiraceae bacterium
AAATTCAACTATCGGCAGAGAATATTCTAACGGCAACGGGAAATCCGAATTGAATTCACCGAACAGCGGTTCAAATTCTTTCGCCGGAGCGATATAAGTGCGGTTTTCCTTCGTCAGATTGCCCGTGAATCTTAATCCAACAAGCTCGTTCAGCAATTTTTCGCTGCCCGCACCGCTGAAATACAGGTTGCCGCCGTTTCGAACGTAAGCGATAAATTTTTCAGTCATTTCGTCCGTTATGTTGAAAACATACGGCGCGAAGATAAATTTGTAATCGCCGACATCAGTACAAACGCCGACGGGAACGTGATTCTCAATCAGCGTTTTGACCGTGGTGATTGCGCAGGTTTTGTTCGTGAAACTGCCGCCTTCGCGGTTGAAACGGCTCATCGTCGAGTAAAACACGCCCACGTCTTCGATGTGTTCGCCCACAAAATACGGCTCATACGGAATTTGCTCCGCGAAAACTTCACCGATACGGTCGTAAACACGGCTGTCCATTGTGCCTTTCGGGTCGATCGCGTCGATAACGAACGACGCGCCGTGGTGCGCGCACGTCAGCATTACCTCAAGTTCGAGCGCTTCTTTGGTTTTCGTGATCGTGTGCTGCAACAAATTGTTCGCGCAACGGCATGTCATGTACTCGAACGGCGGGTTTTTGGTGACGTTCATGTAGTATTTGCACGTGAACGAGTGGTTGTAGAGGTCGCCGTACAGGTCGCCGCCCGTGTAATCGCACGCTTCGTTGACGAGTTCGGTTGCACCGCTGCGCCAATCACCCGCAACGCCGCTCGCGTAGTTATGTTCGACAGAAACGTGCGGCATGAGGCGTTTGGTTTCATTCGTGACAATCATCGCAAATTCGCCCATCCATTCGCAACGTTTGCGGTCGAATTCGAGCCAGTTCGGATCGAACCAATTTATTTCACTCGGCAAGTCACGCCCGAAACGTTTTTTGCACGCGTCACAGCGGCAGATTTCCGGCCAGAACAGCATGTCGTAAAACATTCCGTCGAGTGTGAAGTATTCGGCGATTTCCGCGATTTGTTCGAATACAAATTTTCTGTATTCGTCATTGTTCGGGCAGCACAGACCGTAGCGCGACCCCCTGTCGCGGTGGGATGTACCGCTTCCGTCATGTAATTTCCATTCCGGGTATGCGTCCTCCGCCCACGTGTTGTATACGAGACTGTAATATCCAACGACGTCCATTCCGCCTGCCCGGCATTTGTCAATGAGCTGCTTTACTAAGTCCTCGCGCCCGACCAGCGCGTTGTGCATGTGACCGGATTTCGTCGGCCAGTTGCATATACCGGCGTGCGATTGCAGGTAGATCATCGGCGATTGGATTTTCCCTTTGGCAAGGTTGGCGTAATAAATGTCCGGCGAGAATTCCGACAGGAATTCCTCGTTCCAGTCGGCGATATGCATGTCTACGAGATTTCTTCTGTAACTGTTTGTGTACCACATAGTTTGTTGACTTCCTTTCTTGAATCCCCCTCCGGCTATGCCGGTATCCCCCTTTAGCAAGGGGGAGAAGGATAATTAATATTCGTTCTTTCCCTCCCTTGCTAAAGGGGGGATGTCGCCAGCCCCAACGAAGTTGGGGTTAGACATGGGGGATTTCTCCCCGCTAATAGCTAAAACCGTATTCACGCGGTAATCCCACCGTTTCAAGTTGTTTTTATTATCGTATCTCCGGTTTATCATTTCAACCAGAGAATCGAATTCTTCGGGAGTCAGCGCGTCCGGCGCGAGCCGATATGCCTTCCCGACGCTACTCAACTCATGTAACCTGTCCGCGTTCACATAGTCCGAACCTTTTATCACAAACGCGAAAGCGTCTGCGGAGATGTTCTTGAAACCGTGCTCGTCAAGATAAGCGTAGTAGTTATTGACATTGCTTTCATAGTTTTTAATGTTGCTCAGTTCGTTCTTTTCAGCTTCTCGCCAGACTTTGTCGAACAATTCTTTCTCCTCGCATTCATCGGTGGGAATCCACGATTCAGGAGTGTTCTGGCTTTTAGTTCCGCACAGAATCACTATCCTGCCGTTGGGTTTCAGCACCCTATACTGCTCTTTCACGAATTGGTGAGGCTCGCAGAAATTCATAACCGATTGCGAATAACACAAGTCGAACGTTCCGTCGGCAAACGGAAGATCGATTGCGTCGCCGGTTACGAAAGCGCAGTCGAGTCCGAGTTCAATTGTTTTCGCACGGGCAAATTCGATGTGTGCGGAGTCGCGGTCCATTCCTGTTATAGTCACGTCCGGCAGGTAAGTTTTGATCCGGTGACTGAAAATCCCGCCGCCGCAACCTACATCGAGTACATTCATGCCGTTCTCGATTTGCAGCGCTTTCAGCCATAAATCTTTATTGCCGTTGTGAAACTTCAACGCCCGCGATTCGTAGAGTTCGCGCGATTCCTGTACATAAGTTGACCAGTATGTGTTCATGACTTGTATCTCCTTTAGATGTAAAGAACCTTGAACTTTCCTCAAGGTTCTTTAATTTTTAATTTTTACTTCATGCCCCTGATTCCTCTTTCGGAATCGGATTCTTTATCCATATAGTGCATAAGATTCGTATATCCTGCCTGAATAGCATACAAGCAATCCTCAACGCCCTCAAACTCAAGCGAAACGACGCCGTCGTAATTCGCTTCCCTGAGTATCTGGAATGTCTGCGGAAAATGGAGTACGCCGTGTCCGGCAACTGTGCCGCGGATATAATTGCCCTGGCTTGAACGTCCCCAGCCCGGACCCGGATCAGTTTCATGACCTGGTCTAAATAGGAAATCTTTCGCGTGAACATGGTAGCAGTACGGCGCCATGATGAGAATCCCTTCAAGCGGATTCGCGTCTACGCAAACGTTATTTCCGATGTCAACGAGGATTCCGTAATTTTCGTGATTTACGGCGCGGACGAGTGCTTCCATGCGTCTGCCTTCCTGGAACATGCGGCCGTGGTTCTCGCTCATAGTCCTGATACCGAGCGAAGCTCCGTAACAAGCGACGTCGCGGATCGGGTCAACGATGACTTTTAGCGCGTCTTCCCAATTTTTCCTGCGCGGGTCAATGAACCGCCAAGCGTGGTCGTGGCGCACGCCATACGCGCCGAGCACTTTCGCAACGTCGATTTGACGTTTGATGCGTTCGGCTTCCGCCCAAGGGTCGCCGCCTGAACCGAGCAGGAAATCTGCCCCCGGCGAATACTGCGTGATTTCTATATCACTTTCTTTACATCTGTCTGCGATTTTCTGCGCAAAATCCATAATATCCATTCCATCCGGAGTGGGAAGGTCAATGAACTCCATAACCCTGAATCCTATTTCTCTCGCTTTGGGGAATATATCCATGAATTGAATTTCACCTTTGTGAACTGCCCTGCCGAAACTGTACGCGCTAACACCTAATCTCATTTTATTTTCAACCTCCGTATATAATTTTTAAGATAACAATATAATAGCACAACCTTCCTCGTTTGTCAATAATATAAGCAACAAGTATTGACAAATGTTTACGTTTGTGCTATAATAAAATCAGTAAGGGCGTAACCAAACGTTACTTGCGTAACGTATTAAAGCGGTTAGCCGAAATGGCTGCTATTCATAAAATAACTGCGCAGTTTGGTCGTTGGGCAGTTATTTTACGTTTATCCTGAAAAGGGTTGATTTGTCAATATGAAATTTATATTTTGAACGTAAGAGGAGGATGAATATTATGACGAATCGTGAATATATTAAAACGCAAATAGATGATTTACCGGAAGGGGTATTGAATAAAATTATTGAGTTTATAACATTCCAAAAGTTTACGCTTGGTTTATACGATACCGATACCGATTATTTAATGTCTGTACCCGGCATGACGGAAATAATAAAAGAGGGATTGAACACGCCGCTGTCCGAATGTGTGCCGTTGTCAGAGGTATGGGGGGATGTATAAAATCCAATTAACTAAACAAGCGCAAAAAGACGCTGTAAATATTGAACGCGCGGGATTAAAGCCTAAAGCCGCAGAAATAATAAAGACGGTTCGTAATAATCCTTATGAAAAATCACAATATTTTGAAGTGCTTACCCGTGATTTAAAAGGGTCGTGTTCTCGGCATATAACGCGCCAGCACCGATTTGTATATGAAGTTTTACCTAATACAGAAAATTTAAAAGATGAAAACGGAGAACTTTATGAAGGCATAGTAAAAGTTATTTCGATGTGGACTCATTATCACGAATAAAAATTTATATTTTAGGATACGAGGAGATATATTTTTGATAAAAACTTTTTTACCTTATTCAGACAAAAATAAAAATACCTATTTATCTGCACTACAAACCGGACAAATAGACGTTAAAAAATGGCGCAGAATCGAAGGTTTTGAGTGCCGATTTGAGGTAAGACGTACTTTAATCAAACTATGTTCTGAAAAAGGTAAAATGCGCTTTTGGCGGTCGTAAAACTTTACAAATATATCATTGAAGTTTTGCGGAAGATATGATATTATATATAACATGATTATTTTATTTTCTGCGTTACTTGGCGTAATGTGAGAGATGTTAAGAAATTTATATTTTATACAGGAGGTGAAACCAATGGCAAATACAAAATAACTTATATTGGGTTGGACTAATATCCTTCGCCAATATATAACAAAATCTATATATTAACGGAGGTAGAAATAAATGAGTTACAATTTTACTCCTGAACAAAAAGCGGAAATGGTTAAGCATTTCAGCGGAACCTTTTTGGAATCCATACCGGGACGCATTGCCGAATATTCTAAATTATGGAATCTTTCGGACTTTTCGCTCATCGAATATTATAACGCAAATTGCCTGTTTCGCTGTAGTTCCCCGGTTTTCGGAAATTGCGTCTTGAAAATCTACGGTTACCATTACGATTGGTACATCGGGGAAATTCGGATGCTGTGTGACTTTGGCGGTAAGTGCGGTTATGTCTGCATTTACGGATTCGATGAAGTGGGTGGTGCAATACTCATGGAACAAATCGAGCCGGGTACGGTTCTGACAGACGAACCAAGCATAGAACGGCGGATTGAGGTTTTCGCGAATGTCTGGCAAAACGCGCACATGGACGGTATTGATTTGTCGCAATATAAAACGTATATGCAAATTTGCGAGGACACGGCGGCGTGGATAAACGCTGATACCGATTTTCCGAAATTCAGCGGCGTGACACGCGAAATGGTTTCGGTATGCCGCGATTTGTTTGAGCGTTATCCCGAACGCTTGCTTCTCAGCGGCGATTTATGGGGCGATAATCTGCTCCAAAATTCAACAGGTGGCTACACAATAATCGACCCGCATTCGAAAGTCGGACCAAAAATCATCGATATGGGGCGGTATATTACAATCGAATGTCTCGATGCGGGTGATGGAAACCGCGAATCCGTAACGGAGCACGTAATCGCACGACTATCGGATTTGACCGGTTTGCCGGAATCAGATATATACAAAGTATTTTTTATTGATATGACTATAATATCACGCTCTGTACTCCGTGACGGGGAGGCGGCGGGTGAAAATTCGTTTATAAGCGGCGTGTTATACGCGCAGTCACTGGTAAACAAATAAATTTTTATCATTAGGTTACTTCGTTCATCGTACCGAATAAGCATTTTCCCTAAAATACCGGGATTTTACGGCAATCCGTAAGTATGCAGATTATCAACGCATAAAAGATTACCTTTTTCAAAAAAAATATATTTTGTGGAGCCGACCGGATGTATGTATCATAAGTATCATATCTATCATGTTTGAAACTCTGGAAAACGGACACGATAATATTATGATAGATATGATACATAGTTTGGGTCGGCTCCACATTTTACGGCAGGTCGCCGCCGCCGACAGACAATGCTAAGCCGATGATGACATTGCCTTTTTTACAGTCAGGCTTAATCTCGAACCGCCGCCGTAAATCCGCGACGGCGTTGTCAACACGCGGTGAGCGTCGAACCCGACTTCGAGAATCAACCTGTACCCTTCCTTCTATCAGCCAATTCAGAATAGCACTCTTGTTCTCGCGCCATCCGAAGTATTGTTTCAAGGTCTTGTCCTGCTCCTGCACCGTGAAGCGCCTGTCGAATATTTTATAATACATCCAAAGGGAGTTGTAGATTTATGCAGATAAAATTAAAAATAGCTACTTTCAATTTGCGTTGCAACGTAAAAAGCGACGGTATCAATATGTTCGATTACCGCAAAGGGATTATTCTCGATAAAATAACCACTGAACAACCGGACATAATAGGGTTTCAGGAATTAACGCCGCCCATGCGCGATTTTCTGCGGAGACATTTGCCCGGATATACAATCGTCGGCAGGAGCCGCGGAACCAATTTTGACGACGAACACGTGGATATAGCGTTCAGAACGGAAACCATCGACATATTCGAGCTCGAATATTTCTGGCTTTCGCCGACTCCGGACGTACCCGGATCACGCTACGAAGAGCAGAGTTCATGTCCGCGGATTACTACGGCGGGGATTTTCAAACACGTTGACAGCAATGTTACGTTCAGGGTATATAATACGCACCTCGACCACGTAGGTGAAGGTGCGCGTGTTTTGGGTATGAAACAAATTTTAGAGAGAATAAAATTCGACATGCCCGTATTTCTTACGGGCGACATGAACGCTTTGCCGGACAGCGAAGCGATTCAACTCGCGCACAGTAAATTAACCGATCTCACGGCAGATATTCAGTCAAGTTTTCACGGGTTCGGCAAATTTGAAAACCACAAGATCGATTATATTTTTTCAAATTTAAATACAGCTTATGAAACCGTTGCGTGGAATGACGAAAATAATGGAATATTTTTGTCTGATCATTATCCGTTATTGACAATTATCGAAATGTGATGTATCATAGTATTAATTAATTTATAGGGAGTTTTAATAAAATATGGATTTATTTGGTATAATATCATTGTGCGGCGGATTAGCATTTTTTCTGTTTGGAATGACGTTCATGTCAACCGGATTAGAAAAAATGGCCGGCAGCAGACTTGAAAAAGCATTGAAAACTCTGACGTCAAATGTTTTTAGGGGATTGGGTCTTGGAGTCAGCGTCACGGCGATTATACAGTCATCATCTGCCGTAACAGTTATGCTTGTTGGTTTGGTAAATTCCGGAATTATGAAACTCGGACAGACTGTCGGTGTCATAATGGGAACTAATATCGGAACAACTGTAACCGCTTGGCTCATCAGTACAATAGGAATTGAAAGCAGTAATCCGTTTATTAAACTTTTAAAACCCGAATCATTTTCACCTATATTGGCATTAATCGGCGTACTGTTGATAATGTTATCGAAAAAAGGCGAAAAAAAAGCTGATTTAGGTACTATTTTAATCGGATTCGCAATTTTGATGTACGGAATGAAAATTATGAGCGAATCTTTAAAACCACTTGCCGAAATACCTGAGTTTGTAAATATTTTCACGATGTTTTCAAACCCATTGCTCGGCGTTCTTGCCGGAGCGGTATTTACCGGTATTATTCAATCATCATCTGCTTCAGTCGGAATATTGCAGGCATTATCTATGAGCGGAACTATTACTTTTGGTACCGCTATCCCGATTATAATGGGGCAAAACATAGGTACATGCGTTACGGCGCTTCTGTCAAGTATAGGTACTAATAAAAACGCTAAACGTGTAGCCATAATACATATTACCTTCAATATCATAGGCACCATATTATTTTTATCATTATTTTATATTTTCCATTCAATTATAAATTTTGCTTTCATTAATGAATCTGTAAACGCTTTGAATATCGCCATAATCCACAGTATATTTAATATATCCACTACTATCGTGTTATTACCATTAAATAAATTACTCGAACAAATCGCCTGTCTCATCATCAGAGACAGTAAAGATCAGCCGGTTGAAAAATATGAGCTGCTCGACGACCGTCTGCTGATGTCGCCGTCGTTCGCGATTGCAGAATGCCAGAACATGACGATAGATATGGCGAAACTCGCCAGAGATACGCTGTTTTTATCAATTGAACTCATCGAAAACGTCGAGAATTTCAATCAGAAGCAGGCGGATTTGATAACCGAAAACGAAAATTTGATCGATATGTACGAGGATAAGCTCGGTACATATCTTGTAAAGCTGAGCAGTAAGGAGTTGTCGCTCGCGGACAGCGAACGTATCACCAAACTACTTCACACGATAGGCGATTTCGAGCGTATCAGCGACCACGCCATAAATATACTTGACGCGGCTACGGAAATGAACGAAAAAAAGATTACATTCTCGCCGGAAGCGCAAACCGAACTCAAAGTTATCAGCAGTGCGGTGACGGAAATACTCACGATCGCGACCGACGCGTTTATAAACAACGATTTGGACCTCGCCGCAAAAGTCGAGCCGCTTGAACAAGTCATTGACGCGCTCAAAGATTCGATAAAGATACGCCATATCAACAGGCTTAAACAGGGC
>WREN01000082.1 GCA_009779295.1 Oscillospiraceae bacterium
TGTATGCTCCGGTTTTCCAATATATCAAGGTGTTCCATGTAATTTGTTCTCAATTCTGTTTAA
Source organism: Oscillospiraceae bacterium (assembly GCA_009779295.1). Taxonomy (GTDB): domain Bacteria; phylum Bacillota; class Clostridia; order Oscillospirales; family CAG-272; genus WREN01. The sequence continues at coordinate 64 of WREN01000082.1, forward strand.
AATATAAAATCCCTTTTCGTTGAGGCTGTTGCGGCGGTTGTAAAACATCGGCGTATCATCGCCCTGCATGAATATTGCGCCGGCTTCCTCGCATATACATTGCATAGCGGCAGTGTCCCATTCCATCGTATACCCGAACCTGTAATAAACATCGGCTTCGCCTTCGGCTATCAAGCAACCCTTCAGCGAACTGCCCGCTGAAATAATATCGGCGATTCTTGATTTGTTCTTCTCGACTAATTCGGCACCGCGGCTGTCTCCGTGCGAACGACTCTCCACGAGAATTAAATCGTCTGTGCGGTCGCTGACGTGGATTTTTACGCCGTTCTTGTATGCCCCGCCGTTTTTCCGGGCATAATATAGTGTATCGGTGCAGGGGACGTAAATTATTCCCAAAATGGGTTCACCGTCAAATACCAGCGCGATATTAACCGTGAACTCGCCGTTGCGCTTGATAAATTCTTTTGTACCGTCGAGAGGGTCAACGATGAAACAATATCTTTCGCGCAAACGAGATATATCATCGGCGCTCTCTTCGGTAAGCACGGAATAATATGGAAAATGCTTTTGCAATTCCTCGCAAATTATCGCGTTCGAAGCTTTATCGGCTTCCGTGAGCGGCGATTTATCGTCTTTGTACTCAACAGAAAAGCCGCGATTGTAAATATCCATAATCGCTTCACCCGCTTTAATCGCGGCCGGCAGTAGAATTTCAAAAAGTTTATTGTAATCTATCTGCGTATTTAAAATATAATTATACACTAAATCGACACTATAGTCAAGAGGATAATTCACGGTATCTAAAATTATTTCCGGATTCTCCGGTATTTCATACGGCGCGTTTATTCCGGTAAAATTTTTGATTTCGCCGTTAAGAGCGCGTTTGTATAAACCTTTCGGATCGCGTGCGATACACGTTTGCAAATCCGCTTCGACGTATATCTCAACGAAATCGCCGCCGATACAATTCCTTGCGTCCCCTCTCATCTTGCGTAAAGGTGAAATCGCGCTCACAAGCACGATCATACCGCTGTCCGAGAATAATTTCGCTGTTTCGTAAATACGCCGTATGTTTTCGGTACGGTCTTTTTCATCGAAGCCGAGGTTATTGTTCAATCCGTGCCGGACATTATCGCCGTCGAGTAAATACGCGGCGTATCCGGCGTTTATCAAACGCCTTTCAACTTCGGCGGCAATGGTGGACTTACCCGATCCGGATAACCCCGTAAACCATACGACCATCGGTTTCTGCCCCAGCAGATGCCGCCGTTCGGCATGTGAAACGTTGTTTTGGTGCCATACAATATTTGTATTCATAAATTTTTACCTCTATTTTGATATTAAATAACAATAGGGGTTGACCATGCGCGGTTGCCGTTCTTGTCAATCAATTCGACCCTTACAAACGTATCTTTATCTTTTATTGTATATTCGGCGTGAGTGATATTTTCGCCATACGTCATACGACCGCTCGTCCAAACCATATTTGACAAAAACGCGGCTGTAGTTACCGGCGTGCAGTCAACGATTAATTTGTCATCAATGCGTTTAACGCTGAAAAACGGTCCCTGCGAAGCGATTAAATCGCCGTTTTTAATGGAATTTACAATGGCGGTTTCAGTGAGTTCATCAGCTTTGACCCATATGTATGAACGGCATTGGTCTGCGGTATAAAAATGCGTGTCGTCGGCGGCGATACAAGGCAGAATATAACCTTCAGCCGCAAGTCGGTCGATGATAACTCCGGAATGTCCGCGTAAATTCCACGGAATATCAGATACGGAATTGAATATCTCAACGCCTGACAATCCAGTTAATTTTTTTATCTCGGAAGTGTCGTTCATCGACCAAACAGGATGCGCCAATACCGCGATACCGCCCGCGTTATTTACAGCGTCGATTAAATCCTGCGCCGGGGAAAGAGAGTTAATATTTGTCGTTACAGGTTTTGTCATACCTATTCCGACAATATGGTATATACCTTCAATTACGTTTTCCCCAGTATGGTATTCGCAGCCGGTAATGCGCAGTATATCATGATCGTTTCCGGTTTCGGTAGGTTTCCAATGGTCGGTAATTGCTATAAAATCATAACCGTTGTCACGGTGTAATTTTTGCGTTTCTTCCGGCGTAAGTTTGCCGTCGCTTTGCGTGGTATGCGTATGCAGGTTGCCTTTATACCATTTTTGCCCGTCGTTATCGATATACATATATTATACCTTCATAGGAGTAGACCATGCTCCGTTACCGTTTTCGTCAATTAATTCGACCCTTACGAAATTATCTTTTCCGGTGATTGTAATTTTTGTCACGGGGGTACTTTCAACGGATAATTTGCCCTCTGTACGTTCAACACTAAAGAACGGTCCCTGTGAAGCAATTATTTCGCCTTTCTTGATTGCCGCTATTATCGCGTCTTCGGTGAGTTCATCCGCTTTGACCCATGTGAACGAGCGGCATTGATCGGTTGTGTACCAGTGCACGTCGTCAGATGCTACGCACGGTATGATGTAACCCTCTTCGGCAAGCCGGTCGATGATTTCGCCGGAATTACCCTGCATATTCCCGCACATAGTGCAAACGGTGTTCAATATTTCAACAGCTGTAAATCCCTTTAAAAAATTAATATCATTAACCGTGTTACTGCACCACGCGGGATGCGCCAGTATCGCGCTGCCTCCGGCATTATTTATAGCGTCAATCAAATCCTGCGCCGGGGAAGCCGAAGTAATGTTTGGATCCAGCGGCTTTTTCATACCTATGCCGACGATGTGATAGTTAGTCGGATTGGTAGAATGATATTCGCAGCCGGTTATGCGAAGTATACCATGATCGTTTCCGGTTTCGGTAATTTTCCAATGGTCGGTAATTGCGATAAAATCATAACCGTTATCGCGGTATAATTTTTGAGATTCCTCGGGAGTAAGTTTGCCGTCGCTTTGAATAGTGTGAGTGTGCAAATTGCCTTTGAACCATTTTTGCCCGTCTTTGTCGATATACATAAATATTCACCTCATAACAAATTTAATCTATTATATCATAAGTTAAGCGTGGTGACAATAATTTTTTTTAAATTATTGTTACGATTTCGACAAATTCGACAAATTTTTTATAATGTTTCTTTTTTACGCTTGCATTTTTAACATTTATTTGATAAAATAAATAAAAGGAGTTGAAATAATATATGAAAAATAGAGGTATAGGTCCTGTTATTATAGGATTGTTATTAATTATTTTAGGATTGGGATATGTTGGAAATGTCGTAGGGCTTTGGATTGGGTTCACATTATTCTTTAAAGGCTGGTGGACATTGTTTTTAATAATCCCGTGCCTGATAGGGTTATTGAACAAAGGCTTTTCAATATCAAAATTTGTCGGATTGGTTGTGGGATTATTATTTCTCGTACTTATTCAAACAAAATTTACATATATAAGCGCTTTGATTTGGCCTGTAGCGATCGTTTGTATAGGCGTTATAATCATATTCCAGAGCAGAACGTTCAAAAACCACCGAAACAACATAATTATCAACACCGATAAAGGCGGGGCGTTTAACATTCCGTCGTACACGGCGATATTTGCGGGTAAAGAAGTCAAAATATCAGGCGGTGAAGTATTTAAAGGAGCGGAAATAACGACATTCTTCGGCGGGGTGGAATTGGATTTGCGGCAATCTACGATACAAGATGATATCACCATCGATGTTTCGGCTATTTTCGGTGGGATTGATATTAAAGTTCCTGCTGGCGTGAATGTTAAGACAGATGTAGCCGCTATCTTCGGCGGTGTTGACGGCGGTAACAGAACCGTTAATGCAGATGCGCCGACGATTAGAATTAACGGCTCGTGTGTGTTCGGCGGATTGGATATTAAGTAGTAAATCTGTAGGGAACGCCGCCCTCGGCGTTCCGTGTTCCAAACCATACAAACTATCGAAAGGAATTAATAACGATGTTCAGACTGGCGCGGTTTTTAAAAGGGTATCTTAAAGAATTGATAATAGGTCCGCTTTTTAAATTCACCGAAGCCGTCTTTGAACTAATAGTCCCGCTTGTAATGGCGGCTATCATCGACAACGGCGTTAAAAATAACGATGCCGCTTACGTATACAAAATGGGTGCCGTATTGATAATCCTCGGCCTAACGGGCTTGACCTGCGCGCTGATATGCCAGTATTTAGCGTCGGTGGCGTCGCAGGGAACGGGAACGATCATCCGCAACGAATTGTACAAGCACATCAACAGCCTATCCCACGCCGAACTCGACAAGCTCGGTGCACACTCGGTAATAGTGCGCTTAACCGGCGACGTAAACCAAATCCAGCTTGCCGTAGCAATGCTGATAAGACTCGTAGTCCGCGCGCCGTTTCTGGCGGTCGGTGCGGTAATCATGACAATCATCATCGATATTCAGCTCTCGCTCGTCATACTTTGCGTAACGCCGATTATAGTCCTCGTCATATATCTGATAATGAAACACCTCACGCCGTTCTACAAACTAATCCAATCGAAACTCGAAAGAATAACATTGATCGTCCGCGAAAATTTAGCGGGAGCGAGAGTGATACGGGCGTTTTCCAATCAGGAAAAGGAACAGAAACGGTTCGACGAAGCCGGCAACGACTTAGCCGCCACCGCAGTAAAAGTCGGCAGATTGTCAGCGTTGCTGAATCCGTTGACGGCGGTCATAATGAACAGCGGCATCATATTGATACTCCGGTTCGGCGGATTCAGAGTCGAAGCCGGCAATTTATCGCAGGGGCAGCTCATCGCGTTCGTCAACTACATGACGCAGATAATGCTGGCGTGTATAGTCGTCGCCGATGTGGTAATAATTTTCACGAAAGCGTCGGCGAGCGCGGCGAGAATCAATGAAATCTTCGGCACAAAGTCTTCAATCATCAGCGGTTCGGTTACTGAATTTGCGAACCGTGAAATTGCCGTAAAATTTAACGATGTAGCATTTGCATATAACGAAAAACCAATTTTAGAAAACATAAATCTCGAAATAAAAAAAGGTGAAACATTTGGCGTCATCGGCGCGACAGGTTCAGGCAAATCCACGCTTGTAAATTTGATTCCGCGCTTCTATGATGTTTCGTCGGGGAGTATTGAAATCTTCGGCGTTGACATTAGAAATATAGACTTGGAAACATTAAGAAAAGCCGTACATATCGTCCCTCAGCAGGCAAATGTTATTTCCGGTACAGTCGCCGGTAACATCCGCTGGGGCAATGAATCCGCGACCGACGATGAAATCGATGAAGCCCTGCGGATCGGACAAGCGGTTGGAATCAACTCCATCATCGAACAGAACGGCAAAAACTTATCCGGCGGGCAAAAACAACGGCTTACGATTGCGCGGGCAATCGTCGGCAAGCCTGACATATTGATTCTCGACGACAGCACAAGTGCGCTTGACGCGTCAACGGACTTAAACCTCAGGAAAGCTATTGCGGAAAACTTGAAAGATACGGCGGTCATCATAGTTTCCCAACGCGCGGGAACGTTGCGCCGTGCTGATAAAATCGCGGTGATGGATAATGGCGAAATCGTAGGATTGGATACGCATTTTAACCTGTACGACAATTGCACGCTTTACCGCGAAATTTGCGAATCGCAGGCTGTATCGCGGGGTGGGGAATCATGATTTTACGCCGTCTGTTAAAATACACCAAACCGTACAGGATATATATTTTCTTAGTATTGATATGCTCCGTCGTCAGCATTTTGTTCGCGTTGTTGAATCCCGTGTTCATCGGTCGGGCAATCGATTTAATTGTGGACAGCAACAATGTTGACTTTTCCGGACTGCCTAAAATATTATTGATGTTTCTGATAACATTCACATCCGGCGCGGTATTTCAATGGTTAATGTCGTATTTCAGCAACATCATAACATACCGCACGGTGAAAGATTTGCGCACACAGTTGTTTCAAAAACTAAACAAAGTTCCGCTCAAATTCAACGATACAACGCCGCACGGCGACATAATAAACCGCGCGGTGAATGATATCGACATGGTTTCGGACGCGCTGCTCAAAGGATTCACACAGCTTTTTACGGGCTTGACGACTATAATCGGCACTCTAATCTTCATGTTCACAATAAACATCGGCATCGCCGTTGCAGTAGCGTTATTGACGCCGTTGTCATTGATTGTAGCGACGTTCATCGCGCGGATGTCATACAAATACTTCCGCCGGCAATCGGTAACCCAAAGTGAACTGACGGGCTACATCAACGAATACGTCGGCAATTTAAAACTTATAAAAGCGTTTAATTATGAAACCCGCGCGCAAAAAGGTTTCGAGAAAATCAACGCGGACCTTTATGACTGCGGTTTGAAAGCTCAATTTTTCTCCGCTTTGACGAATCCATGCACGCGTTTTGTAAACGGATTGGTATACGCAGCGGTCGGAATTATCGGCGCGGTAAGCGTGATCGGTGGGTATATAACGGTCGGGCAGGTATCAATGTTCCTGTCATACGCGAACCAATACACCAAGCCGTTCAACGAAATCAGCGGAATTATAGCGCAGTTGCAGGCGGCATTCGCTTCGGCACAGCGGGTATTTGAGGTGTTCGACGAGCCTGAAGAGAGTGATAATGGCACATATAACGTAATAAATTCGGCGGGAAAAGTAACGATAAATGACATATATTTTTCATACAGCAATGAAAAAAAGCTAATTGAGAACTTATCTCTCAGCGTTTCGCAGGGCGAACATATAGCTATAGTCGGTCCGACAGGCTGCGGAAAGACCACGCTTATCAATCTTCTTATGCGGTTTTACGATGTGGATTCGGGCGAAATCAAAATCGAAGACGTAAATATTAAAGAATTGAAAAGGGAAGATTTGCGGAAAAAATACGGAATGGTGTTGCAGGACACGTGGTTATTTACGGGTACAGTCCGTGAGAATATCGCATATGGAATCGATTCCATATGCGAGGAAAAAATAAAATCCGCGGCCAAAAACGCATACGCGGACAAGTTTATTGAGCGGCTGCCCGAAGGGTACGATACGGTAATATCCGAAGACAGCGGACATCTTTCTCAGGGGCAGAAACAGCTTTTATGTATAGCGCGGGTCATGATGCTCGACGCGCCGATGCTGATACTCGACGAAGCGACTTCGAACATCGATACGCATACCGAAATAGCGGTGCATCACGCCTTTTCTGAAATGATGAAGGGGCGGACAAGTTTTGTAATTGCGCACAGACTTTCAACAATTCGCGAAGCGGACTTGATTTTAGTAATGAATGATGGTATAATAGTAGAACAGGGCAAACATGAAGCGTTACTCTCCGCCGGAGGGTTTTATTCTAAACTTTATGAAGCAATGAATAGTTAAGGAGTTAAACAAAGATGAAAAGAAAATTATTAAGTATTTGCAGTTTGATTTTACTTATTGCAATGATGGCGGTCGCATGTTCCGACGGCAATAACGCAGTCGCCGAAGTGACGGAACCGGTTGAAGAAGAGACGACATCGGCTAAAGAAACGACCGCGCGTGAAACAACCACGCCATATGAACCGGCTACAATCCCGAAAGAAGACGACGGAAATCTTGCAAAAACCGAAACTCCTGCGATTATCGATATCGTGAATGTTTCGCCGGATATGGTTTGCGTCGCCGGCAAATGCGAAATGGACGCCGTGATAATCGTTCGCGGCGGCAAAGACGACGTTATGTTCAACGCGGATAAAAATTACTTTATGGGTACGGTTGAGCTTCTGAAAGACAGCACGGTTGATTTGCAGGTAACGGCGAAAGCCCCCGGCAAAGCTGAAAGCGAACCGGTTTCGGTACAGGCGAAATACAGGTCGTACGCAAGACAAATCAGGACAGACGCTTATGAAGTCGTCGTCGGCGGTGATTCGCAGGGGCATTTTGTATCGTCGATTCCTTACTATGAAGGTACAAACCTATTAGAAGAAGCGCAAATAACTTCGCTCGCTTCAAGGATTAAAACGCGTGTAGAATGGCTTGACCAAAATATGAACGGCGCGGAATTGATTTACGTATTGATTCCCACGTCAATGACGCTTTATCCTGAAACGGTTCCGTCAAAATATGTGAAAACTACCGAACCCAACCGTTTGGATCAGTATATAAAGGGTTTGACAGACGGCGGCGCGACGGTTATTGATTTAAGGGATGTAATGGTTGCGCATAAAACGGACGATCTGAAACTTTTCCACAAAACGGATTCGCATTGGACGGAGTACGGCGCTTGGATCGCGTACTGCGAGCTTATGAATCACATCGCGAAGAAATGGGAAGCCGCAAAACCGCGCACATTCGAGGAAA
>WREN01000083.1 GCA_009779295.1 Oscillospiraceae bacterium
CGTACTTCCTCTTGCTCTTTGGGGCTTAATTTTCGTATTTCATAGTTTAATTCCTTTTCCATATTTCTTATCTTAACACTTCTTTTTGAACTCCGAATGACTTTATCGCCGGGTTAATACAACCGAAGAAACTGAAATCAAAAAAGATTTAGCCATCGAATATATTGATCTTCAAGGCTATGAAATTAGGTTTTTGGTTCGCGGCGATGCGCACGGCGCGTTTGCCTGTATAGATTTGTATGCCGAATCGGTAAACGGCGACCTCATCAACGACGCCGTTTACGAGCGTAATTCATATCTTACGGAAAAATATAATTTTACTATCAACGAAACGCGCAGTGAAGACAGTTCAGCTGCCGGTTTTCCCGCGAATATTATTCGTCCGATTATTATGGCGCAGGAGGATTTGTACGATGTAATTTATGACAGCCTGACATTTACATCGCCTATGGCTCAGGAAAAGATGCTGTTCGATTTATACGATCTGCCGTATATTGAATTCTCTAAACCGTATTGGGACCAAAATTCCAATAATGATTTATCGATTGGAAATAAACTTTATTATACTTACGGCGAACATATGCTGTCAGTCAACGCGGGGTTGTACGGTGTTTTCTTCAATAAGCAAATCGTGGAAGATATGAATATCGAAAATTTATACAATGTCGTGAATAATAATAAGTGGACTATCGAAAAATATTATTCTATCGCGAAAGACATAGCTTATGATTTGGACGGCGACGGAAAAATGGACTACAATGATTATTGGGGGCTCGTTACCGAAACGTACAACGCGTATACATTCTTAATTGCGGCGGGCGAAAGAATCGCCACAAAAGACAATGACGATTTTCCGGTATTATCGCTAAACACCCCGCGCACCGCTGATTTGTTGGAATTAACGAAATCATTTTTGATGGATAAAAACACCACGATATTAGTCGATAACTATACCGCCAAAGAATGGGCTACGGTATGGAATATATTCCCCGAAGGGCGTTCGATCTTCTGCGAAGGTTCTTTAATGCAGACTCCCGATTTACGCAGTATGGAATTCGACTTCGGAATACTGCCGAATCCAAAATTTACCGAAAATCAAGACAATTATTACCACACTTTGAGCGTATGGAACGCGCCGCTCATGTCGATTCCCGTGACGATTACCAACCCCGAGAAAATCGGGTATATTTTAGAAATACTCGCGGCGAAATCAGTAGATACGCTGACTCCGGCATATTATGATTTGCAGCTTACAAATAAATTGATACGCGATAACGAATCTGAAAAAATGATCGATATTATGTTGTCATCCGTAACCTTTGATATTGGAGCCGTTTATGATTTCGGCGGTCTGTTCGGCGTTGTTTTAAATGTAGGTGCGAGATCCGGCACAGCAAATTTCGCTTCATCGTACGCCGCAGCCGAAAAAGAGGCACAGGCGGCTATAGAAAAATTTCTGGAGAAAATAAAATAAGGATGCGAGCTAATTCGCATCCTTTTTTTAGTTAAAAAATTAATTTGTCCGGTTTCTTCTTCTGAGACTGATTAAGCACAATAATGCTGCCGCGAGCAATATTACCGGAATGATAACTACATCAGAAGTCGTCGGCGACGTAACCGTCGGGGCTGTCGTTGTCGCCTGTGACTCTTCGCCCGCTTCTTCAACAACTACCTCCTCGATAATTACCGGTTCCGCGCCCGCTGAATTAGCGCTCAGCGTATATGTAACCCATTCGCCGGGATTCCATCCGCCTTGATTGAAACCTCTCCAGCAATCGCCGTTTATGTCATAGTCCATTATGAAGAATACTATGCCTATCGGCATTCCCGGAGCAACGTTGAATGACAATATGTCTTTTTTGATTGTCATGCCTTTTGATAATTCACAGCCGTCTTTGAGAGCCTGCCACGGAATTTTAAATTCCGTCGTCCACGTGGTTGCTCCTCTTGTTCCCTGCACTTCGATTCCGGTTCCCGGAGGCATCGGCGGCGACGGGTTGCTGTCGTTTTCGCCTTCATACATGAAGAATTCATACCAGAACGGTTCGTTCATGAAATCAGCGTAAAAGTCAAATAAATATGAGTCAGCGTTTCCGATTGAGGGAGCAGTTGGGGTCTGTATATACGCCGGATCAAAACCAATCTGTATACCGTCTCCGCGTTTGTCGGTAAGGTTGTCCGTCGTAGCTTTGTTTGCTACAGTCGGGTCGTTAATAGCTACCGCGGCTCCGTATACGTTGACGTCATCCCACATTAGATAATACTGTATCTCAATTTTGGAATCAAGATTACCCCACGTGCCAATAATATTGTCCCATGTCAAGTAAATAATTTCTGCGTCTTTCCATTCATCCGGATTTACCACACCGTCAATTACAGGCGGCGATTTGGCTTTGCGTATTTCGGTTGATCCGTTGGCGGCGTTTGAAACCAGCGCCGTGCAGGAAACCAAAATCAAAATGGTCAGCATTACAGCCAATATTTTTTTCATTTTCATTTGCATTTAATCATCTTCTTTTTTAATATTTGCAGCTTAATTTCACCACATATTGATATTATACATATATATTATTAACGTGAAATTAACAACTATGGGGTTTAATGTTAATTAGTTTTTCAATTCTGCGAATTTGTCAATTAAACTTTGTAATTGTTCGTCATATTTCGCCGCGGACGCCTCATATGTGGAGACAAATTCTGTTTTTTTGGTGTCAAGCAATCCTCTCCACATCTGCATTACGCCGTTTATCGATACGGAATACACGAACCCGAAATTATATTTATTGCCGGCGAGTATTATATCATACATCTGCGCGTCGATATTATCGGTCATGTATTTTTGTTTTAAAGCGACTTCAAAATACGCGGGAGTCGTAATCATATATGAAGTTTCGCTCAATGCTTCAAGCGCCGCGCCGATCATTTCCGGATTCCTGCAAGTCGCGGGAATACCGATGATCGAATATACGTCGGCGACGTTGGTATAGTACCCGGCTTGTTTCTCATCGTACTTAAACAGCGGCAGAACGCCGTATACTTCTTCCATCTCGCGCATTTTTTCCGTTGTGTAGAAAATATCCATTAAGAATATAATTTCATTTTGAACAAATTTTCTTTCCATCAGCAAAAGCGACTCTGTAGTATAACGTCCTGGCAGTGTGCCTGTGTTGTTGTATAATAAATCATAAACTTTTTCATATGCGGATACCGAGCGTTCGCTTACATATGCCATATACGGCAATCCGTCCGCGCCTTTTTGGGTTATTGAAAGGCCCATGCTGTCAATAAACGAATCGACCGGTATTGAAGCAAGCGCGAATCCGAGCGCGTAAAAGTCGTCGTTGTCGCGAGCCGAATCGCCGTTCAAATCGGAATATGCATCTTTAATCATGTTGTGAAAATAGTCGATCGTCCATTGCCCTTTTTCCACTAAATCATATAAATTTAAATTGCCGTAATATTCCGAAACCAGTTTTTTATTAAAAAACATCGCGTGCGTTGAGAAGATTGCGGATAAGCAAACGTCGCCGACTATCAGGTATAACTGATCGAACAACGTTACTTCATTGACAAAATCTTGGCTCCACCACTGTTTCGACAACGTAAGATACGGCAAATCCAATAAATTGTACAAATATCGATCAACGGCAAGCGTAGCGGCGTAATAACCGTATACAGGCAAAATATCGTAAGCATCGTCGTTCGCCATAACGCTTTTTATTACTTTTTGGTTATACCCGCCGGGTTCCGCCGGCGTAATTATTAAATCAAACATAATATTCAATTTTTCTTCAACAGTAACATTCCTTAAATAAACCGAGTCGTTGATAAGTTCGCCGTTTTGCTCGGCGATGAATTCCCTCGAAGCCGGCAGGAATCCGCTGTCATCCCTCACCAACACCGAAACCGTTTCGCCGCCGAAATTTAAATTATCAGGCAGCGCGCTTTCGACGATAGGACGCCCGTATTTATCGGTTTGCGCAAGATTTTCGTTCGATTCTTTATTATTAATATCGGATGTTTCCGCACTTTTGGGATTCGCGCTGCATGAAATGATAACCAAACAAAGTAATAAAAATAACGCACAAATCCTTCGCATATCATACTCTCCCCGTAAGTTTTTTGAAATATTCCGAACTAAAAAACGGCTGATTTTGCATGTTTTTGAACTTCCTCGGAGTAGATTCAGGAGCATTTTCCAGCGATTCTTTCAATAAACACGCGTGCCACTCAGTTATACGGAAGTCGCCGCCGATGATTTTATCGAATTGCAGAGTCGTTGAACCCCCGCCGATACTCCGGCCGCACGTGTGATACGAGTACGCGCTGTAGTAACAATCCTGATCGTTAGTCACTACCGCGCCGCCTTTTCCGATATACGGATCTAAATCGTATACAACAGCGCGAGCGTTTGAACAGTCGAGTTTTAAATCGCTTCCGGCATTGATTATTAAGATAATATCTTTATTTTTTAAATCAACCGGCTTATCTGAAATCACTGCCTTAACATCATTTACATCATCAAAGTTGTCAACGAAGACAGGCTCCGCGCCTACGGCGGCTGCCGTCAACGAGTCGATAGGGTCGGAATATGACGCGACGGCAACTTTGTCGCCGCACGTTATTTCAAGCGAACGCAGCAGGACTTCAAGCGCTGACGTTTTGCTGTACGTTATCAAAGCATATTTCATGTTTAAATACTCGGCTAATACACTGCCCGCTTCCATCATACACGGACCTACGGTTCCCCACGTTCCGCTTGAAAGTACGTCTAATAAAATCTTTGTACTCATAATCAATCCCTCAATTCTTCAATATTTTCGTAAATTTTAATAACGGCGTCGGCAATATCGTCCATATCCGAAATCTCGCCGAGCATTACCGACTGATACATCCAGGCGCCCTCTTTATACGACGCGATTTCACATTCGGGCAGCGGCGAGACGTCAACTTTGCTGCCGAGAATTTTTTCGGTATAATCGCTCGAAACGCACGGGAATGTGTACAACGGCATGTATCCGTTGGATATTCCTACACCTTCGGCGTTTAAAGCGGCAATAAATTTATTCCGGTCAACGTCGAGCTCGGCTAATTTTTCATAATTGAATCTGCATAAATACAAATGGTATGAGTTCCGCGTAATGCGCCCGTCGATTTTTAAACTGCTGACTATGCCGGTTTCGTTAAGACGTTTATCGAGGTACGCGGCGTTATCCATGCGTTTTGTGATCTGCTCGTCGAGGCGGTCCATCTGCACGTTCATGATCCCCGCCTGAAACGCCGTCATGTTGTTGTCCTGATAAATGTTGTTGTAACAACAAGAATCATTAAGCATTTCCGTTGTCTTATTATAAATCAAATCAGAATCGGTGATAATAATTCCGCCTTCGCCCGCGGTTAAATTCTTCGAATTCTGACAGCTTATCGAAGCCGCGATCCCGTATTTGCCCAGACTCTTGCCGCTCCACGCCGATCCTACGCCCTGCGCCGCGTCGATTATTAAGTATACGCCCTTTTCGTCGGTGACTTTTTGGATCGCGTCTACATCGATCGGCCGCCCGCCTACGCAAACAGCTATGACCGCTTTGGTTTTCGGCGTTATTTTTGCGGCGATCGATTCCGGGGAGATGTTGTACGTTTCGCGGTCGATGTCCGCGAATACAGGCGTAGCTCCCGCGAAGATAATAGACGAAAGTGTCGCGATAAATGTATACGGCGGCAGGATAACTTCGTCGCCGCGCCCGATTTCCAATGCGCGCATCGTCATCTCCAGCGTGACCGTGCCGTTTGCCATTGGTATGCAGTATTTTGTGTCGGAGTATAACGCGAAACGTTCTGCAAACGCTTCGACTTCCGTTCCTCCGCCGAGATTGCCGCTTTCATATATGCCGATCAATTTTTCGCGCTCGTTTTGTCCGGATTGCGGCCAGCCCGGAAACGATTTCCCGCTTCGGACAGGTACGCCGCCTTTTATTGCAAGTTTTCCCATTTTATCTTTCTCCTTTAATTTTTAATTATATTTGATTAAATTTATTTACATATTTCTCTGTGTACCACTCAAGCGTCGGGCAAGGATATTCCGCGCAATCAGAACACCCGTGAAGATTCTTATCGCCGCAGCACTTAATGAAAGGACACTCGCGGCACAACTCCATAATTTCGTCTGACCTGCCGCTTAAACAATTAATTTTTTCAATAGTTATTTCACGCCCCAAATTAGTTTCATAAAACTTTTTGCTGGCTTCTCTCATATCATTATCGTCCGCGAGTGTAGCGCGGAATACAAGGCACTTTGAACAATCGTGACCGCAATAACATATCAGCTCATTGGATATTTCACCATTTTCGATTTGAGTTAATAAAGACTTAAAATAATCAATTTTATCTTTATTCATAATAAACAATTCTCCGCATATTCCAACGCCGCCATTTCCGGCGAAACATCCGGAATTTTTATTTGGCATTTGGGATATTTATTTTTTATATCGGTTATAAATTTATTTTGAATATAGTTATTATTCAAAAGTACGCTGCCGTAAATACCCACAATACAATCTTCGCAACCTATTTTATCAATCAAAGAAGCGGTATAGCCGATCAAATAAAACGCCGCGTTGTCCAAAATACCGATTGCGAATTGATCTCCGTTCTCCGCGCAGACCGCCACTTCTTTCGCAAACGACGCCAAATCCTTTGATAAATTATTGTTGTAATACAAATTTATAAAATCGCGGGGGGTTTCAATGCCGAAATGTTTTTTGAAACTTTGTAGCAACGTTGTCTCGCATGTAACGCCGTCGTAATAGTTCAACGCCGCCTGAATCCCGTTCACCGCTATGTAATAGCCGCTTCCCTCGTCCTGCGTAGCCTGCCCCCATCCGCCGGCGATAAAAATCTCGCCGGCGCGGTCGATCGCGATACCCATCGCGCCCGTACCGCTTATCATCAACACGCCCGCATCGCCTTTTGTAAGCCCGTAAAGAGCCATGAACGCGTCGCTTTTTATGTGAACTTTCGTGTTAAGCACGCTTAATTTCTCAACGAATGCGTTTGTAGCGTCGTTAAAATTTATATCATCAGTCGCAGGGTCGCCGATCGCTATCGCTATTATCTCATCATCCTGCGGGATATTTAATTTCGCCACTGTATCAATAAAATTTTCCGCCGCGGCATCAACGCCTATAAAATTGTAATTCACGCCGCCGCCGGTCGCTTCGCGCAGTTCGCCGGTATCAAGATTCTTCGCCGAAATTGATGTTTTCGTTCCGCCGCCGTCGGCTCCTATTATCCATTTCATATTTTATTTCCCCGTTTTTATATCCGTGTAACCAATCAATTCGCAGCCTCTGGTCGCAATAACTTCGGCGATTCTGTCTTTTTTGCTTTTGCCGCTCGCCGAAACGGCGTAAATTTCAATTTTTTTACCGGCAGGCAGCATATCCAAGATATTATTAATCTGAGGAGTCGGATGGTTTGCCCATACGGGCGAAAGGATAATTATTTTTCCGTAAAGCGAAAAATCAACGTTTACGGGTTCGATTTTAAATTTTTTACCGCGCATCGCTTTAAAACTTCCAATAACATACGCCTTAAATTTTCCCGGTTTCTTGATATCCATGACTTCATAAATTTCCGCGCCTTCTTTTTCCGCGGTTTCAACCGCAATCTTTTTCGTAGCACCTGAATATGAATAATATATTACCAATGTCTTCATTTTTACTTACCTCCGTATCATATAATTATTACTATTATAACATATATTTTCTATAAATACAACTTTATTTTTTTGTTAAATACCCCCTTGACAAATAATTATATATATATTAAAATATATATATAATTATACACGCAGAAATAATTGTTATGGCTGTATAAAATTGGTATAAATACGGAGTTATACAAAAAATCATACCACCGCTGTATTTATTTCAGTATATTTAAAAATTATTAAAAATTTTAAGGAGATTTAGAAAAAAATGAAAAAATGTTTAGTATTATTACTCGGGTTATTTATGGTACTCGGTATGGCTTTACCGGTATCGGCAAATAAGGGACAAGTTTATGAAGCGCCGTATGGTACTCCGGTTATTGACGGCGAAATGGACGCAATCTGGGACAACGCTCCTTGGACTGATTGTACAATCTTACACAGAGGCGGAAATCCGAATAACGTATCGATGCGCGTAAAAATGATGTGGGACGAAAATTCCATATACTATTTTGTAGAAGTTGTTGACCCGGAAATCGTTGATGCAGACGCAGTTGAATTTTATATTGATGAATTAATGTGCTTTGACATGGGTTACCGCGAAGACGACAGACAAACGGTTGTATTCCCGACTAACGGCAGCGTAA
>WREN01000084.1 GCA_009779295.1 Oscillospiraceae bacterium
ACTTCTTCCGGCAGTAACGGCTTGTTGCCCGGTATATCGAACAGTTCATCGCCGACCGTTTCGTGATAAAGCGAGTGAACGCCGATTTCATGTCCGGCTTCCTGCACCATTTTCACAACGTCGGGATTCACTTTCGCACATTCTCCTGTAAAGAAGAATGTAGCTTTGACGTCGTGTTTCGCGAAAATCGCCAAAATCTTCTCCGTGCCGCTTTTGGTATAATTGTAAAACGGCGTGAAACTGCCTACGTCAGTTTCCATATCCATGCCGAACAAAACATATGATTTTTTCTTATCCATTATAAATTCTCCAATTCTGTAAGTTCTACATCAAGAACTTCACGTAATAAATTTATTTTCCAATTGATATGCAGCGGACCGCCTATGTATTCCATGCTGGGCTCATATCCGAGACGTGAATCAAATTCAACCAGCGGCAGCGTAGCTTCGGCATTTTTAAGTTCACGCCCGCCGACTTCACGCAAACCTGTGATTAATTCAAGCCGTTTTGCTTTATCTTTTTCTTCCGCAAGTTTAGTTTTTAATTTTACCCACTCTTTAACATTAACCGTTGTTTTTGCCGAATTTGAAATGAACTTCGCGAGGTTGATTAAATGCGCCGCGTCGTCTTTCTTGTTCTCGTCAAGCGTTGGGTAAATCTCATTAAGCAATTTATAGCCCGCCTCATATTGATCCGCCGATTTGGTGTGGCATTTAATCTCGTAATTGATTTTGTTCCATTGATATTCATTTGACAGGTTATAACCGTATACAGGTGAACAAATCAAATTACCTCCGTGGTGCGCGTATGGAACAGTCGGGAACTGCACATCCGTGCCTTTGAACAATACCAACGGATATGACGGACCGGTTCTGAACGGGCCGTACTGGTCTTCGTTTGTGGAAACCAAATTGCGTATGCCGTCGCTGAAGTATTCGTACGCTTTCAACACAGCGTCCATGTTTTTCTCGCCCCAGTCGCGTTTCACGAGCATTTTCAGCACGGTTTCGTAATCCGGCGACGGTTTATAGAATGCCCATTTGGCGAGTTCAGATATAAACGACGGCCAGAATCCGTAATGGTGGCAGTCCATCGTTCCGCAAAGCCCCCAATTGTCATGCGCTTTTTGCATTTCAGCATATCTGCGCATCCATTGATACGGCGCGGGTTCGTAAGGAATCGTGCCGATGTCCCAAGTTAATCCGCCGGTATTCGTCATTGAGTACAAACGCAAACCGCGTTCCTTGGCACGTTTCGCTTCGCTCTTGAAATATACTCCCGGTCCTTCAAAAAACAGCGTGTAATCGACCGTACGATTTATAATTCCCTCGCGCTCAACATTCTCGAACATCTCAAACGTTACGAGCAATGATACATCCAGCGGAAGGTTGTCGATAAGCGCCAGTCTGTACTTCTCTTCAACCCAGCCCCAGTTATACGACCAGAAGACGAAATCCGCTTTCGGCTGTTTGGCGCGGATGATACGCTTGACCATATCGATCCATTGCGGGAAGTCGTAGCAAGGCCACCATCCCGGGCTGCAAGTGGCGTCCGGATTTTTCTTCGGCTTAACCGTTTCAAGCCGCAGTCTGCCCGTCGTATGCGGGTCGTTGCTTGGAAATTCGCACGACTCGCCGACGAATACAACGCCTTTGAAACCGGGGCACTGTTCGAACAATTTTCCGTACAAGCCCTCGTAAAATTCTTCCGCGCCCTCGTCTTCGGGGTGCAGTTCGCTGTGCATGTAGCTGTAAACGTAAACGTCTACGCCGAGGTTTCCGGCGCGGTAGATCAAATCATTGAAATCCGTGTAACCGTGCGGGGTTCTGTCAATGGCTTTGACAAAGAGCAGTAGGACGTTTATACCGTTATGCGCTATCGCGCTGATGTGTTCGTCTGGGAACATATCCAATCCGAACCCCGAATGTATCATGCGCGGCGAGAAGAGCGGCGTTCTGACTGTTTCCTGCTTTTCCAGATACGGACCTTCCGCGATATTCATCAAATCCTCGATGAAATATCCCGCCTGCGCCGCAGAACGCGAATCACTTCCGCACAGGATAACCGAATCGTTTTCAATTTTCAGCTTGTATGAATTTTCTTCAAGGGTTTCATCGATACAATACGTGATCGTATTCGCATAACTGCCGCAGCATATCGTTTTTACGCCTACGAATACGCCCATCGATTTGAAAAAGTAATCCTCCAGATCACGCGCGGCGTTATAAATAACTCTGTCGGCGTTCGCATCAATGATAATATTCCAGCCGCTCGTTATTTCTATAGCGGTTTCTTTTTTAGAAACCGTTTGATTCCGCCTGTTTGGTTTGTGAACTTCAAGTAAACGTTTGCGAAAATTGTAATTTTTTTCTGCCATTTATGTTTTTCACTCCTTTAATTTGTTTCTAACATTTGCCCGATGAGTTTTTCTATCGCCAAACTTATCTTCGTTTCGTTCTGCGCGTACCATGAAGCGAAATTGTTGCTTTTCGCACTCATTAAATCACGCATTACATATGCCGGATTTCCAATGTTGCTGTTGTAGACACTAACAAAATTTATATTTATGCCCGCTCTGATAATATCAAGCATTACCTGCGATGTTTCATCCCTGGCGTATTTCACTTTCATAGCCGTGTCAAAATATACGGGGGATAAATTTTTATAACTTTCCGAAGAAGCGGCTTCTAAAAACGCGCCGACCATCTCAGTGTGCGCGCAATTATGCGGTACGCATAAAAGAGAAAACCCATTTTGGACATACGTGTAATATTTATCTTGATTTTCATCTAACTTTGGATACGGAATTATGCCGAAATCATCTCTGCCGCGGAAATAAAGGTTCGAAGAAAGAACATATCCCGGCGTTAAAAACGCCAGCCCGCTTCTGAATCTGTCTTCCACTGTATCGTTTCCCGCATGTGTCGCCACAGACATCCCTGAATTTTCATAATAAAAATTATAAACTTTATCAACAAGTTTAGCCAATCTTTCCTGATCTATATTAAGCGCCGGAAAACCGTCCGCGTCTGTCGAAGTGAACCTTATATTTGAAGACGGTATAAACGCGTCGGCGTCGTTCCCCTTTCCGATAACCGCTCCGTATAAATCATTTGCGTCCATAATACCGTCGCCGTTTAAATCCTGATAAATATCCTTGACAAGATTATGCATATAATCAATAATCCATTTCCCTTCAAAAACAACGTCGTATAAGTTCGGGAGATCATATTCACGACGCAGTTTTTCATCGAAATACATGACATAACTGCTGCCTAAAAGAGATAGATTAGCATCTCCGGCGATAAAAGGAAGGTTTCCCGCAATAGTAACTTCGTTTATAAGCTGCTGATTCCACCAGGGGTTAGACAATTCAATATATGGAATATCGTGCATATTTGCGAATAATTTTTCAACCGCGATAGACGGCATCCTTATCGACCAACCGGCTATAACGTCGTATGCGTTGTCGTCCGCAAAGATGCTGCTCCGGATCATATTCAGAGTCCTGTTGTAATCCTGCCAACCCGGACTAAGCATAACGTTTATTTTTATATTAAGCCTTTCCTCAACTGTCCTGTTACGTCTGTACACCGCGTCGTTTATAATATCGCCGTTTTCTTCTTCGGTGCAAAATTCGTACATGGCGTCGCCCTCGTCGCCGCGGATAAACAGATTCAGAGTTTCGCCTTGAAAATCTAAACCATCCGGCAGAGAATCTTTTATTTCGGTTTCAGCTATATTTTCTTCTCTCGGTAAGGACGATGTATCCTGTGTTACCTTATCATTTACCGCGTCAGTTCCGCATGACCCCAAAATCAATGTAACCAAAAATAAATATATAAATCTTTTCATAATTTTCATCCTGCCTCCAACATTAATTCGATGAGATTATCTAACGCCGTTTCTATTTTTAACCTGTTCGTCTCAAACCAGGAGGCATAGTTATTGCTTTTTGATCCCACTACCTGACGCATTGGACCGTCCCAAACATCGCCTAAGCTGTAGGAATATATTTTCGCGAAATTCAAATCGACCCCGTCACGTATAATATCAAGCATTTTCGGCACTATTTCATCGCGCGCGTATTTGATTTTCATCGCAGTTTCAAAATATACAGGCGTTACGCTTTTGTAGCTTTCGGACGCCATCGCTT
This sequence comes from Oscillospiraceae bacterium, assembly GCA_009779295.1. GTDB lineage: Bacteria > Bacillota > Clostridia > Oscillospirales > CAG-272 > WREN01. The sequence goes on from WREN01000084.1 coordinate 4,157, forward strand.
CCATAAACGCCCCTACCGCGTCGGTTTTCGCGCAGTTTTTAGGAACGCACATAAGATGCAAACCGTTCTGTATCCCGGTCATATATTTTTCCTGATGTTCGTCGTATTTGGGATAAGGTATTATACCGTAGTCAGATTCCATATTTCTGTAATATACATTCGGAAAATACAAATATCCGGCAGAAATATAACAGCGGTTATTTACAAACATCTCCATTATTTCCTGTCCGGTATCGAATACTCCTTCGTTATTATATATAAAGTCGTATACTTTATTGACAAGCGCGGCAATTTTTTCATGTTCAATGTCAAGATACGGTATATTGTCTGCATCTTTTTTTGTCATATGAACATTCGACGACGACAAAAACGCCACCAGATAATTCCCCTGATGCCAACCCGCCCCGTAAAAATCCTCTATATCTCTGATTCCGTCGCCGTTCAAGTCCTGATATATATCCTTAACCAGATTGTTCATATAATCAAAAGTCCATTTATTATCGAACACAGTGTCATATATATTCGGCAAATTTAAATCTTCCCGGATTTTAAAATTTTCAAATATTATTAAACAAGTACCCAAGAGCGAAGTATTTATGTCTCCAGACGCAAAATTCAATTTCCCCGCAATCGTCAGTTCATCGGTAATACTTTTGTTCCACCACGGTTCGGAAAAATTCAAATATTTTAATCCGTACAGATTCAAAAATAATCCTTCCGCCGCAAGTATCGGTACCCGCGCAGACCAACCTGAAATAATATCATATGCCTGCTCGTCCGACGCTACGCTTCTGCGCATATTATTCATCGCCATATCGTAATTTTGCCAGCCGGGTCCGGGTATAACATTCAATTTTACATTAAGCCTTTCTTCAACCGCAGCATTGCGTCTGTAAATCGCGTCATTTACAATATCGCCGTTTTCGCTTTCCGTATAAAATTCTTCATCGAAATCAGGTTCGCGAATGTAGAGATTGATAGTTTCCCCTTGAAAATCTAAACCGTCCGGCAGTGAATCTTTTATTTCGGTGTCAATTGCCGGGGCAGCGTTCTCAATTGACGGATTGTTTGGATCGGTATCATTGTTTACAACATCCGGCGTTCCGCATGACCCTAAAATCAATACAGCCAAAAATAAATATATAAATCTTTTCATATTTTTACAAATCTCCTTTTATTTTCATCCTGCCTCTAACATTTGCTCAACGAGCTTTTCTATCGCCGTTTCTATTCTTGGTCTGTTTGTTTCGTACCACGAAGCGAAATTATTACTTTTTGCCGTCATTAAAGAACGCATAACAAACCACGGAGATCCGATACTTTCGTTGTATATGCTCGCGAAAGGTAAATTAATCCCGTCGCGTATTATATCGAGCATTTTCGTCGATATTTCATCGCGCGCGTATTTTACTTTCATGGCAATGTCAAAATATACAGGCGTAACATTTTTATAACTTTCGCAAGCCGCCGCTTCCATGAACGCACCGACTGCTTCAAGTTTAGTACAGTCCAAAGGAACACATAACAACGACAATCCGTCCTGAACGCGGGTCAAATATTTCTCCTGAAGGTCGTCGTATTTCGGGAAAGGTATAATGCTGTATTCGGTTTCGAAATCCCTGTAAACTTCGGAAGCATGACCTAAATATCCTGAGGTAAGATATCCCTGATTGTTTTTAAACATTGCGGTATAATCTCCATTTTTTGCGCTGTAATCAGCAGCGTATACCCCTTCGTTATTAAAAAAGAAATCATATATTCTATCAACAAGCGCGGATAATTTTTCGTATTCGATTTCAAAATACGGTATATTATCAGAATCCTTTTTAATCATTCGTATATTTGAAGACTGTAAAAACGCATCAGCTTGATTTACGGTATCCCAGAGTGCCCCGTAAAAATCGTTTTCATTCATTACGCCGTCGCCGTTTAGATCATGATGTATATCTTTTACCAGGTTATTTAAATACTCAAGGGTCCATTTTCCGTCAAAAACCGTATCGTATATATTCGGCAAATTGTAGTCTTCTCTGATTTTATTATTTTCATATATAATCACACACCTTTCAAGACAAGTTAAATTAATGTCTCCCGCTATAAAATTCAATTTGTCTCCGATCGTCAGTTCGCTTACGATACTTTTATTCCACCAGGGTTCGGTAGCTTTTAAATACGGCAATTCATGGAGATTCATAAACAGACCTTCCGCCGCAAGTATAGGTATTCTCGCAGACCAACCCGCGATAAGGTCAAACATATTGTCACCCGCATTTATACTGGCGCGGATCGCGGTGACCGTCTGGTCATATTGTTCCCATGGTTTACCTTCGATGACGTTTATCTTTATATTCAGTCTTTCCTCAACAACGGAATTGCGTCTGTATACGGCGTCCTCAACAATATCGCCGCTTTCCTCAGCGAAAAACTCTATCATTGTGTTGTTGTCGCCGCGGACGCTTATATTTATTGTTTCTCCGTCAAAATCAAGACCATACGGCAGAGAATCTTTTATTTCGGTTTCCGGTGAATTCGTTTCGATTAATAAGGATGCCGTATGCAATTCTTTGTCATTTTCCGTTTTTGTTCCGCAAGACAAAAATATAAATAAAATAATCAATATCAAAGCCAAGGATCTTTTCATAATTATTACCTCCAACTAATGCAGCGTCACTAATATTATACCATTAATTAATAAAATTTCAAGTATTCTTAATAAATTTTCTTGACGTAGCGATATTTTCGTGTTACAATTCAATTACATAATAAAAATATAAAATTTAAAATATTAAATGGAGGTTAATTTATGAACATGAACACATTAAAAATCGGATGGGCTTCGCGCGATATTTCTACCGATAAACCTATCAATATTCCGGGGCAGTTTCATATGCGTATTTCTCAGGGTATCACCGACCCGCTGACCGCAAACGTGCTGTTAATCGAAAACGGTTCGGACATAGTCGTTTTCGTTTCAATCGACGCAGTTGTGGTGCGTTCGCACCTGCTCGACGAACTGCGGGCGAAAGTTTTTTCATACACGAAAGAAATCCCTGTTGAAAAGATTATCTTGAACGCGACGCATACGCATACGGGAGCCAGCCATTACGACGATTCGGGCTGGTGGAACGAATTGAACGATATTCCCGACAGCGGCTTGAAAATCGCGTCAAGCGAAGCGTACCGCGCTTTCCTTTCGACGCAAATAGCCGAAGCTATCCTCGAAGCGTACCAGACCCGCAAGGAAGGCGGTATCGCTTACGGCTACGGTTACGCCGTCGTCGGTCACAGCAGGCGCGTCGTCTATTTCGACGACACCTCAAAACGGGCGGGAGGCGTTGTGAACGGTTATATGGTAAACGGTCACGGCGTTATGTACGGCAACACGGCTGACGATAATTTCAGCCATTACGAAGCAGGAACCGATTCTTTTGTGAACGTCATGTTTACTTTCGATTCAACCAACAATCTTACCGGCGCGGTTGTGAATATTCCGTGTCCGTCGCAGAATTCCGAACACGACGTTAAACTCTCCGCCGATTACTGGCACAATATACGCAGCGCTATCCGTGAAAAGTTCGGCGATATTTACATTTTAGGGCAATGCGCCGCGGGCGGCGATTTATCACCGCGTGTTTTACACTACAAACAGGCTCAAGAACGCCGTTTCAAACTCAAATACGGCGGCACAGACCGCAAAGATTTCGACGAGCGCAAAGACATCGGCGAACGCGTCGCTTGCGCTTTTGCCGAAATTTACGGCTGGGCGAAGAATGACATCCAAACCGAGCTGCCGATTACGCACGTTGTTGAGACCGTCAACCTCTCCAAACGGATAATTACCGATGAGGAGTTGGATTTCTGCACGGCACAATTGAAGAAACTTGAAGACAGACAATTCAGTACAGATACGTCAAATCCTATCGCCATGCTGAATCATAACTCCGCTTTGCAGGCCGAACGCAGCAGATATAAGGAAATTCTAAAACGTTACGAAGAACAAACCACAAATCCCAAACTGCCGATGGAGTTGCATATTTTGCGCATTGGCGATATTTCGTTCGCGACGAACCGCTTCGAATTATACATGGATTTCATGCACAGAATTCAAGC
>WREN01000085.1 GCA_009779295.1 Oscillospiraceae bacterium
AATCCGCCTATAACAACCGTGCAAATTATGTCTGAACTGCCGGATAAGAATTGGAAAATGCCTACGCTTATATCGCTTTTGAATAGGTTGGCGGCAAGAGGATTGATCAAATCCGAAAAAACCGGCCGCGAACGGTTATACTACCCTCTTATCGGCGAAGATGAGTATATGAACAGCGAAATAAAAAACGTAATCACGAAATACAAACGACCTTCGGTAACCGGATTAGTCAGCGCGTTATATGACGGCAAGGAAATCTCGGAATCAGACAAGGAAGAATTGCTCAAGTGGTTACAATCAAAATCGGAGTGAGGTGACAATATGCTTACGAGATCAATATTTGTAACGATATTCGCACTTATATATTGCGTTATTTGCCCGAAACTGCGCAAAAAGTATAATCCGTCCGCACTTTATTTTGTGTGGATCGTTATTCTTACGGCATATATTATCCCGACCATCCCTATGAAAATAAAACATTTCACATATATCCCCGTGCTTTCCGATACCGCTAACTATATCATGGGTTCTGAACAGCTTGTATCGGATAAAATCAATTTCAATATATTTTTAATCATCTGGATAGCCGGAATGATATTTTTCGCCGCGAAAAATATCATCAACCATTACATGTTTACGAACATGCTAAAAAAATCATCGTGTTTCCGGTTCGTTACAGATGATAAAATCAAAGTTATCAGCAATCCGTTTATCAGCACGCCGTTGATTTACGGCTTTCTCAAACCAACTATCGCGATACCCGATAAAGTAATGGATTCGGACGCGTTAGACTTGATTATCGAACACGAAACGGTGCATTGGAAACGGTTTGATTTGATCGTTAAACTCGTGATGATGACGGTAAACGTTATCAACTGGTACAACCCTTTTATGAAATATATCCTCACCGAAATGTCCGCGCAGTGCGAAATCAGCTGCGACGCGGCGGTCGTTAAAAATAAAGCCAAGAAAGAACGCTACAACTACAGCGAGGAAATCGTCAGGATAGCTACACGGGACGACAAAAATGCTGAAGTTACGGCTTCAGCATTCGGTAACAGAAAGAAATATATCAAAAAGCGCGTAATTAATATCATCGAAGAACGCAAAACAATGAAAAAGTCAATGCCTTTGATTCTTTTCAGCATAATGATTCTATTATTCTGTATGTTCTTCCTGTCGGCAACTTACGCCGAACAAACCGTTGAATACGGATCGCTTAAGTTTTCGGTTCCGCATCATTGGCAGGTAAGCGTCAACAGCCATGGTCTGTTGAATATCAAATGCGGACCGGTATTGATTTGCGAAATCGGCGCCACGAACGGAAAAAACATTTCTGACAACGATACATATTTCAACAAAATATCAATAAAAAATACAAATATATGGAATCAATCCAATTTTGATAACTTCAAACTCAGTAATAAACAACAAATAATATACTACGATGAAGAGAATGACTGTACATATATAATTAACTATAACGAAAAGTTAATCCCCTAACTTTTCGTAATCCGACACTACTTTGTTTATTTGCGTTTCGATTCTTGAACGCGCGCTTGCAAACGGCGCGGCGTAATCGGATTTAAGATTTTGCCCGTTACGCAGCAATGTTGTCATTCCGAAATCTCCGAAGTTATAAACATATCCGATATCGTGCGCGGTAGCTGACAATATTATCTCAAGCATTGCTTCGCTTTCGTTGTCCCGCGTGTATTTGCCGAGTAGATTGATGTCATAATACGCAGGCTGCAGCGTATATCTTGATTCGGCACACAAGTCTTCGAGGATCATTCCAGTCCGCTCAAGGTTAGACGCGGTCATCGGTATCGCTATTCCAGCTCCGGTATGAGGGTTCATGTGCGTGATGTATTTTTCCTGCACGGTGTCCAGCTTGGGTAACGGAAGGATTCCGAAATCCATTTCCATTCCACGGAGACGTTCGACTATTCTCATTCTAATCCACGAGAATAACGCCCTGTTCTCTTCCATCATCTTCACCTGTTCGTTGTATATGCCGAATTTCTTTTCGTATCTGTGAAGATGGACGACATTATCTTCATCGAGCATAAGTTCCGAAACCTTATCCAATATCCTGTAGCATCTTTCATTTCCGAACGTAATTATCGGATAATCGTTTTCATCTTTGGAACAAATCTTCTCACCGCCGGAAACCAAAAACGAAACGTTAGAATCGGCTTGCAGAATACAACCGAACCGGTCAATTTGAATATCCATTACTCCGTCGCCGTTTAAATCCTGCGATACGCCGCGGGTCATTTCGATAAGTTTTGAGAGCGTCCATTCTCCTCTTTTGACTATATCGTATGGGCTTTCAAGATCAAAATCGTCTAATAATCCTTTGTGGAATATCATCGCTTCCATCGCGTCGTTATCCATTATGAGCAAATCGCCCTGAAGGATGAACAGCTTGCCTATGATAGACAAATCCCGTATCGTACCCTGATCCCACCATGGCTTTGTCAAATCAATATACGGTATTGTGAAAAAGTCCACATAGTTTCCATCCTGAGCGGTAGGCGGGAATTGCGTAACGTGAGGGCAAACTACGTCGTAAAGCTCGTCGCCTGAACGAACCGATTGCATAACCCGTGTTTCAACCAGCGGATTCTCTACGACGATTTCCGTTATCGTAACATTGTATTTTTCTTCAATTTTCATATTCCTCACGAACACGGCGTCGTTAATAACGTCGCCGTTTTGTTGTTCTGCTGTCAAATCCCTGTGATCCCATTCAACCCAGTCAGGATCGTTTATAGTCCTCGACAGAAACGTAAATTCATATCCGCCGAAATCTACAGGTTCAAGCAACGGATATAACCTTGCCGTTGTTTCCTCACTCTGCGACAGATCCGCCCGAATTATATCGGCGGAGCCTTTTTCGTTTACGGCGCTTTCACTGCATGAAATTATAACCGCAAACAAAATTAATAATACTACGAAAGTCTTTTTATTCATTATTATTCCCCCAAAAATAATTTTACTTTTTGCTCTCTATCATCTCATCTATGGTTTTCGTATGCAGGCGTGCCGCTCCCATGTAACCTTCTTTTACAATTACATTTACTTTCGGATTTTGCAGCCTTACTTTCGCTTTCCCGATCTCGTCTTTATATTGCGGCAGCCATTTTTCGCCGGCGACAAGCATTTCATCAACCATCTGCTCTATTTCGTATGTGTTGCACACCGCTCCCGTAAGAGGGTCGAACATCATCGCCTGTATCAAAAGATTCCTGTCGGCATTGACGGCCGCTTCAACGGCGATCCGCTGCACATTGATACTCTGCGCGCAGACTGCCGCGCATCCGAGCGGCAACGGCCCGACTTTAGGGATATTTACACCGTTGCGGTCTACATAGCCCGGAACTTCAATTATTGCGTCGTCGTCTAAATTCGTGATCGTCCCGTTGTTTACTACGTTGAAATGTCCCCTGTAAACCCTGCCGGTTTCAAGTCCTTCAATGATTTTCGCTCCGTGTTCGCCTGAACGGTGGGTTCCGTCATATTTCTTCGGATCGGCTTTCAGCCAGTTCGGGAAATCGTTCTCGAACCAGTTCCTTCCTTCCGTGCAAACCCTCAGATAACCGCCCGTCTCACCGTTGATCCACGAGCCTAAGTCTATCCAGTCGTTTATTTCGTCCGGGCGTTTTCTGTACCACGGGACATATTCGGATAAATGCCCGTTCGATTCGGTCGAATAATACCCGAAACGCCTTAACATATCTATTCTTACTTTTTCGGTTTTCGAATATGTCGGGTGTTTTTCAAACGCCTCCAACAGCTTTCCGGTCATATCTGCGCCTTTATGCCTGATTTCGATATACCAAGTCTGATGGTTTATTCCGGCGCAGATTATATCGACTTCACTTATCGGCAATCCGAGGGCGTCTGCAATCTGCCAATGTCCGCCCTGTACGCCGTGACATAAACCGATCGTGTTGACGTTGCCGTAATGATTTGCCGCCCAGGTCATCATAGCGTTGGGATTCGCGTAATTTAGGAACAACACGTCTTCTCCGCAAACTTCTTTTATGTCTTTGCAGAAGTCAAGCGTGGCGTTTACGCCCCGCTGCCCGTACATAATACCGCCCGCGCATAAAGTATCGCCGACGCATTGGTCGATACCATATCTCAGCGGGATATTGATGTCCGTTTCAAATCCTTCAAGCCCTCCGACCCTGACACAGCTTATGACGTATTTGGCGCCTTTTAACGCTTCTTTCCTGTCTAAAGTCGAATGGATTTTAATATTCAACCCGTTTGAATCTATGTCGCGCTGACAAATCTGCGCGACCATGTCGAGATTTGTTTGGTTTATGTCTGTAAACGCGATTTCACAATCGTGAAACTCCGGCACGGAGAGTATATCGCATAGAAGGGTCCGCGTAAACCCTATGCTACCCGCGCCGATAAACGCAATTTTGAATGACATATTTAATGCCCCCTTTAAATATTTAACTCAAGGTTATGTTTGAACGCGAACCGTTTCGCGTTTTCGATCCCCTCTTTGGTGTCTGCAAAATAATAATCTCCCAAAAACGCCATGCACGGATCCGTGATACAATCGCGCAGCGTACCGTCGGGTTTTAACGTCCAATTTAAAACCTTTTTGTTTGCTTTCAGAATTCGGGTTGTGACTTCGCTCCAATCCATTAATTCCGGTTCGCCGGAACCGCACACCCATTGTATGCCTTTGATTTCGTCGATTTTTAGAATCGATTCCAAATGCGGCAGCTCGCCTATTCCGTCGAGGTGATATGTCGCGTTATATAGATGCGACGCTGTTTTTTTGAGTTCCGGTCCGACGAATACATCGAACATTTCCGGACTTATCATATAACAAAAATCGCTCTGCAATATATAACTTGGTTCCTCCGAATACATACCAAACCAACTTGAATAACCGTTTACGGAGTCTTTAATTATATCGTTTATCATATCGAAATATTTAATCCATAATTCCTGTAATTCATTTACGCAGCGCAGCACTTCGTCGGGCGAGTCGATCATATCTATCAACAAATCTTCCGCGTTCCTGAAACTCGCCAGTAAATCCATAACTCCGCCTATATCTATCATCGATATTACAACTTCGCCCTGCCATTTGTCCATCGCAGCTTCATAGATGTTTAATACCCGACGCAGATATTTATTGTTCGGGTCGAACTCAAAATGCAGCTGCTCGATCGGCACGTTTTTGTCGGGCAGGAACCATACGGTATCCGGTCTGGAAATCGGCGTACAGCCTAAAAACGTAGCAGCGGTTCCGGCGCCGAAATGCACCGGATTCATGCGGGGATATGCCTCGCCGTAATAGCGCGTCGCCGATAAGTTCCAATCATACGCGTCAACGAACTGCTGCGGCGTGATATTGAAATCCCACGCGGTAGAAAAAGTTATCAGCGGGTGCGGACTCGGTTCGCGTTTTGATTGCGTACCGTAGAGACATATCCCCAAGATCGGACGGTCGAGTTTGTTATCCCACCATTTTCTGTAGACTTCTTTTAAATTTTCATACTGTGCTTTTGTAAATTGGATATTGCTGTTATCATTGTAATACATAATTCCACCCCATTTTAATATATGACATATATTCTCTGACTATATTTTGAAAAAGTTCAAGCGATAATCTTGAATGAGCCGGCGCGAGTTCGGTTTCAACGCCCGCTTTATCGCAAAGTATTTTTATCCTTCTCAAATGGTAATCGCTTGAAACGCCGATGATTTTGTAATCTTCTAAATTTTCTCTTTCGATGAGTTCTTTGGTTTTCGTAATATTTTCTTCAGTGCTGTGAGAATCCGGCTCCATGTATATGCGACCGCCGTCAATGCCTTTTCCCATTAAATAACGTTTCATCGATAACGCTTCCGTGATGGGTTCGTTCGCGCCCTGTCCGCCTGAAACGATACACAACGCGTCAGGATAATATATCAGCAATTCATACGCTTTATCCAACCGTACCGCCAACGCTTTGCTCGGGCAATGTTCGTATGTGCGGCAACCGTAAACCATTATGATTATATCGCTGTCTTCAACTACATTCGGTTCGGGATAGCTGAAAAGGAAAAAACAGAACGCGAAGAAGGTTAGCATGTATACGCTCGTTACCACACAGAAAATTAATTTCATCCACATTTTTAGCTTTCTGAAAAAGATTAATGGCAGACTTATCGCAATAACCGCAGTTATTCCTATTAATACTGCCAGCGTTTCGCCTCCCTGCGCGATTGAAACTAATAGAAAAGTGCTGAAACAAATGAACGCGAATGTGCCGCTGATTATTGATAAAATGTTTAGAAATTTTTTCATAATTTTTGAAATAAACATACATACATGAATTTTCCCAAACCTTGTATCGTGTTTTCGATTCCGTCCTTGTATTTTCGTATCTCAATAATTTTGAAATGAGACGAAAATAATTCCGTCAGCCGTTCCTTCGTGAACGCAACACCGCCGGGCGCGCCTGTTTTGTAAAACTCCCAATCGTCAACCTCGTGTCCGCAATTGTCGCCCCACGAGAAGCACGTCAAACCGAAATAACCGCCGGGGTTCAATATCATGTTTAACAATTCGATATACGTCACCCTTCGGTGCGGCGTCAAGTGATGTAACATTCCGCTGTCATATGCGAAATCAAACGTTTCGGTTATGTTTGCTTTAAGAACATCTTGACACCGAAAATCTACATCTGAACTTTTTTGTTTAGCGTTATTGATCGCAACAAAAGAGATGTCATACGCGGTAACGTTCAATCCCCGCTTCGCCATATAACCAGCGTTGCGCCCTTCTCCGCAACCGAATTCTATCGCGGTTGTGATGGTGTTATTATCGATAAACTCAACCAGATTTTCATCAGGCAGTTCATTTTGAATTAGAAACGGCGCAGGCCATTTCCGTGTTTCGTAAAAATCATCCCACGAAATATTCGCGACTTGATCGTCCAAAAAATCCATGATGTCGTCAATTTTGTTTATATATGGTTTCATTCGATCTCCTAAATATTCATTTTTATGCGTTTGGATGTTACACGGGACGCAGAGGACATTTTGCTATGATGGTACTTGATCGTAGAAAACGCTTATTCATTATGTTGCGCCCAAAGCGTTTTAAATGCCATAAACTTTTCAGGGTAACTTAACGCTTCTATGATTTTATCAGCACATTCTTAAAAACCCTTAATTGTATTATGAAAATGTGATATAGCTTTTCCTACAGCGTAATCATCGAAGAATTTATCAGGCATCATATCAATAAAAACATCGCCGCCAAGATACCAAAAAGGTTCATTCAACTGCCCTTGCAATATTTTTGCTAATGTTGTCTTACCGGCACTTGAAACTCCGTTTAGAATTATAATTTTACCTTTTTCCATATTATTTTTTATTTTCCTTAATTCATCACTCCATATTTCTTCTCACAACATTCTTCATAAAATTGCCTGTCCTCAGCAGAGAGTTTCTTTAATTTACTTTCTAAAGTAGCCAATTCTTCTTTTGTCGCAGTTTTTTTGTTTATCAGAGCAGGCTTAGCCCTATTGCCTAAACGCTGTGCAATCCTGTTTGGAACTCTTTTCATATTGTCGAAATCATAATTATCTTTCATTTATAATCCCCCCTTATAAGAATTTTGCTCATGTTTTGTGGCTTTCCTTGCGGAAAAAATTCTCACTATACCGCGGTCGCTTCTTTCACAGTAACAAACAATTAACATTCTGCTTTCTTCACTAAAGCCCAATGCTACGAATCGTTCCTCTTCGATGGAATTCTCATCATCTTCAACGATATCTGTGTCGGTTCTTATAAGAACGGTAGCTGCTTCTTCAAATGTTATGCCATGCTTTTCAACATTTCTTTCGTATTTTACGATATTCCACTCAAATACTTGACCTTCAAGCTCGTACAAAACAGTATTGTTCATTTATAAAACACCGCCTTTCGTTCTGTACAAAATATAATAATTCTACATTACCCATTTTAATAATACACCAAGCCTTTGACTGCATCCCCTATAAGGTTATCCGGTCGTAATGTAGGGGGCGCAGTCCTTCTGCGCCCCGTTTTACACAATTATCCTATCTAATTCATGCCTCTCTTGACATAATGCGTATGCAAAATTTCATGCGCCTTATGGCTTCCGGGATGCCCAAAGAATTCGTCATACATGATTTTCAGCGCGGAATTCTC
>WREN01000086.1 GCA_009779295.1 Oscillospiraceae bacterium
ACAACGAAATAGCTTGTCTGCGCGAAGGCGCGCGTATTACTCAAATCGCTACCGAGGAAGTCATCAAGGCAATCCGCCCCGGAATGACCGAACTCCAGCTCGTTGGTATCGCGCAGAAGACGATCTACGAACACGGCGCGGAATACGAAGGCTTGCCGATGTATTGTTTCAGCCAGAAGAGCACCAAACACGCGATCTCGCGTTCGTCCTACAAAGAAATCCAGATGGGCGACCTCGTGCAGCTCAATCTTTCCGCGAAGATATGCGGTTATTCGCCGAGTATCGGTATGCCGATTTCGATGGGCAAACTCAACGCCGAGAAACGCGAACTGGTAGAATTCGGTTTGGAAATGCACATGTGGACGGAAAAACAGCTTAAAGCCGGCGTACTTTCGGCGGACATCGCCAAAAACTTCAAGAAACTGTTTGACGACAAAGGATATTCCAAAAACTTCCTGTACGGACCGTGTCATGGCTTGGGACTGATCGAAGTTGAAGCTCCTTGGATGGAAACGATTTCGGATTACTACCTTGAAAAGAATATGGCTTTCCAGATCGACACGTTCGTAATGGGTTCGGATTTCGGACTCAGATGGGAGAAACCGATAGCGGTCACAGAAACCGGCATAGATATGCTCAGCCCGCAAATCGGAACGATTTACGAATTGGAGTTTTAATTATGAGAAAATTAAACGTTGGTTTTGTCGGGCTTGGCGGACGCGGACGCGGCATTTTAAATATGGTGCTCGCCATGGACGATGTGGAAGTCAAAGTAGTTTGCGATATGCGGCAGGAACGGCTTGAGATGGGTTTAGCCGCGTGCAAAGAAAAATACGGTTATGACGTTGCCGGAACTTTAAATCATAAAGAAGCGGTTGCGCGTGACGATATCGAAGCCGTTATAATCCCGTCGTCGTGGAACGACCATCTTAAAATCGCCAGAGACGCGATGGAAGCGGGGAAATACGCCGCTTTTGAAGTAGGACCGGCGCAGAATGTAAACGAATGTTGGGAAATGATCCGCACATATGAAAGAACCGGCGTACCGTGTATGATTCTTGAAAATTGCTGTTACGGAAGATATGAGCTTACCGTGCTCAATATGATCAAAAAAGGTCTTTTCGGAGAACTTATCCATGCGCAGGGCGGTTATGAACACGATTTGCGCGGGCTTGCGAGGGGTACAGAAACGGAACTTGAACGCACGTACCATTACATTCACAGGAACGGCGAACTGTATCCGACGCATGAACTTGGTCCGATCATGAGCTATTTAAGCATCAACCGCGGCAACCGTATGCTGACGCTTACCGCAATGGCGTCGAAATCGAGGGGGCTGCGGGCATATATAGACGCGAATCTCGGCGGCACGGATTATTTGAAACAGCAGAATCTGCACGAACCCGCGCCGTTCCAGCTCGGCGATATTGTTACCACGATGATACGCTGCGCCCACGGCGAAACAATTATACTCACCCATGACACTACGCTGCCTCGCCCGTATTCACGCGGCGGACGCATTCAGGGCACGAAAGGGTTGTGGATGGAAGATAACGATTCGATTTATATCGAAGGGCGTTCGCCGGATCATACATGGGAACCGATGAGTAATTATTGGGCGGAATATGAGCATCCGTTGTGGAAGGAGTTCTATAAAAATATCAAGGGCGGACATGGCGGAATGGATTATCTCGTTATGCGCGGATTTCTCGAAGCGGTAAGGAACAAAGTCGAACCGCCGATCGATGTCTATAACTCAATGAGCATGATAATCGTTTCGTGTTTATCGGAAGAATCGATAGCAATGGGCGGCGCGCCGGTAGCGATACCGGATTTCACCGACGGCAAATGGATCAAACGCAGTCCCGGACCGAAATCGATATTCTCGCTTACGGAAGTTCATGACGATTTATTTACCGCGGATACTTTGGAAATATAAAATATCGACGAAACGCCGCTCTAACTAAGCGGCGTTTCTAAATGTTTAACAAAAAAATCATAGCTATATCATAATATTACGATATAATTTAGTAAATTTATATTGAATTTTCAAAATAATTTTATATTGGGAGCCGTTTATATGAACGAAAACAATAAATCTAAAAAAACCTCCGTGATAATCGCGGTAATTGTCTGCGTATTAATATTGGCGGCGGTTGGCTTGACGATATTTTTTTTGTTGAACAGGGAGGAAAAACCGTTATTGTCGGATGAAAATGAAACGGCAAAGACAAGCGAAAGTATACCCGACGGTTTTAAATTGGAAATAATACCGACGCGGAATACTCCCGAAGGCATTGAGATCGATACGGAATTTATAGTCAGGACAAGCTCTTCTATGAAAATTTCGGAGCTTACGGATTGTCTCGCTATAAAAAACGGTGAGAATTACAAATTACGGGAATCCGGAACGGAACGTGAATATATAATGTCTCCCGGTTCGCTGTTAAAATATGATTCCATATACCGGATCGAATTCAAAAGCGGTGACGACAGAGCCGTCTCGTTCGCGTTTCAGACCGTCGAAAATTTCAAGGTAGTAGGAACGACTCCGGGAAGCGAAACTTATAATATCCCGTTAAAAAGCGGAATTGAAATAACCTTCAATGAAAGGATCGAAGGCGGTTTCAGGGATTATTTTACGATAACCCCGTATGTCAGCGGAAAAATTGAAAATGTCGGCAACACATATATATTTATTCCCGACAGTCTTATGCCGAATACGCGTTATGAGATAACGGTGAAAAAGGGAATAAAGAGCGCTGAAAGCGGAAAGGTGTTAGAAGAAGATTATAATTTCTATTTCTGGACGCAGTGGGACAACATTCCCGATTCCGTAAGTATAAGCGGCGACGCGTATGAGACTTTCCTGCCGGACGATGAGATTTTCGTCGAATTATACGCGGCGGGCGTATTTTTGGAAAAGACCTATAATGTTGAAATATATGAATTAAATAATTCCGACACGTTTGAATACTTAAACGCGGAAAAACTCTACAGGGAATCGGCGAAAGAACTGTCAGATCTCAAATTTATCGGCTCGTTGGAAACCCGATTATTAAACATAGAGAACGAGAATTATTATTCATACGTATCCAACAGCTATATAATGTTGGATCAAACGCTTCCGAACGGTCGGTATTTAATAAAAATAACAACCGAAAACGCGGATAAAATTCATGAATTATATAAATTTATACAAGTCTCGCCTTTGTCGGTATATTCCGCGGCTATTGACGGGGAGATGCTTTTCTGGATTAACGACGCGGCAACCGGACAACCTGCCGCCGGCGCGGAGATAGCGGCGGGACAAAGCAAAATCGTCACCGACGGCGACGGTTTGGCGGTCTTAAAGACGCCGCAAACGGAGATGTTATCCGTGACGGTAAATTACGCGGATTATCCGGCGTTTGTTTACATGACAGATTCCCGTACCCCTGCCGTATTGGATATGCGCAGCCGGTATTATCATTACGTTTACACTGACCGCAAAGCATACAGACCGACGGATACCATCGATGTGTTCGGGGTAATGCGCGAGAGGTACGGCGAGTATAAAATCACGAGAAACGACCGGATCACCCTGAAAATCGGTAATATGACAGAAATACCTCTCACATTGGATAAATACGGCAGCTTTAACGTAAAGATACCGATAAGCGATATGAAAGGTTATTTATCGCTTGAGATATACTTTAACGGCGAATACGTAGACAGCGAGTATGTGAACATCGTGGATTACGACAACGCGAAATATCTCATTGACGCAGCGACCGACAGATTTGCATACCGCCCCGGTGAAACCGCTGAAGTCGGGGTATCCGTTGAGACCTACGACGGCGCCCCTGTAGAGGGATTGGAAATAATGCGGAACACCGAAATCGTCGGAATGACCGACGACAGCGGTAAAGCGGCAGTTACGGAATACGCGCAGAAATATTCGTGGAATTCAAGTTGGCAGCCGTATACCAATTCATTCTATTACAATATCGGCAGGACCGAGAATAAAATACAATATGTCAGCGTGCCGTATGTATTTATTCCGAGCGATATAATGCTTGAACATGAAATCGTATCCGGAAGCGAAATCGCGTTTACGTCTAACTTTATAGAAAGAGAAGCCATCGAACAAGCCGTTGAGGAATCATGGTATAACGTATATTGGATACAACCCGATTTATATCGGGGAGATTCCGTCGATATAAACTTTACGGTTGAAGTTCATAAACGTGAGTATATACGCACAAAAATCGGCGAAAGATATGACTATATAAATAAAGTAAACGTCCCGAAATATGAATACAGTACGTCGGATACTGTTTACGGAACATATAATTATAAAACGATAAACGGTAAAATTTCGGTAACCGGACTGCCGGTTAGCGACGACAGTTATGTATATTATTACGCAATCATAAATTATAACGACACGGAAGGGAATCCGATTGAGTTTCGTATATGGTACGGAGGTTATAGTTGGCGTTATGATTACCAGTCGTCGATAAAAAATTATTATTTCGATGTGCATAACAGCGACAACCAAAGTATATACAGCTTGAGATTGAATGAAACCGGTTACGTAAAGCTTAATGATTACAATAATGATTCGCGGGAAATTGTTGACGGCAAGATACTGGCTGTATTGTGTCATAGTAAAAATGCTGTTGTGAGCAAAAATATTGGCAGCCCGAACGGTACGCCTATTACTTTCACGGAGGATTGCATATTTAACGTCCGCGTAATTGGCGCATATTTCGACGGCAAATATATCTATCCGATAACCTACGGAAGAGATATTACGTATGATTACAGCGAAAAAACACTTGATTTTGATTTTTCTTTCGATAAAGAATCTTATGCGCCGGGCGACGAAGTCACGGCGGAAATAAAAGTGACGGACGAAAACGGGAAGCCGAAAAAAACACTTGTGAATCTCAGCGTGGTGGACGAATCGGTTTTCGCCGAGTACGAAAATTACGCGAATATGCCGTCAAGATATTATTACAGTATATATAGTTATATCTATTACACTTATTACGCCTCGTATACCCAGCATGAATTTCTAACCGGCGGCGGGGCCGAGATGGGCGACGGCGGCAGCGGCGACTATATGATGCGAAAAGATTTTACCGACAATCCCGCGTTCATTTCTGTTGAAACGGACGATAACGGTATTGCGAAAATTACTTTCGAATTAGCCGAAAAGATAACGTCGTGGCGTGTGACGGTCCATGGGGTAACGGAAGATAATTTTGTAGGGAACGCTAAGCAAAACATTATATCGTCCCTGCCGTTCGCCGTCGACCTTGTGATGAACAACGAATATATAATCGGCGACGACATATCCGTCACTGTCAAACCGCAGGGCAGACAGTATAAATACAATCAAACCGACGTTTCATATACCGTGGAGATATTGAGCGCCGGCAGCGTCGTAGCGTCCAACGCCGGAACAAGCAAAAGCGCGTTCGCTTTCAACGCCGGGAAATTGCCTGAAGGTAATTATACCATACGCGTAACGGCGGAAACGGATTCATACGGCGACGGTATGGAAAAAGAGTTCAGCGTGATAAAAAGCGGGGTTTTATTGCCGCTGACCGCGCGGGATATAATATCAGAAAGCAACGCCAATATGAGAAAATATGACATAAAAACTTCTCCGGTTAGAGTGACAATTTACAATTACGATATGTCTTTTATCATGAAAACGTTGAGATCCTGCGTAAGTTATTCTTCCAGGCGCACGGATTATATTGCGGCGAATGTTTTTTACAGGCGGTTTATTGACAGTATCTACAAAAAAGAGCCTTTAAATATATCGCAGACCGATTATAACGGAGCGGATTTAGGTTATGCGGCATGGAAAAGCGAATTGGTATACGGTTCGTCCGATATACTATATTCGGCAAGGTTTTACGCCTGTTTCCCTGAAAGCGCAGCGGATTACAATAAAAAAGAGATTCGGAAATATGTTTATACAGACTGCTTGTTATATAACGACAATAAAAAAAGGTTAAAAAATATGACCCCGGAGTTTAAAGATAACGAATATCTCGAACTCAACAGAGCCGCCGGGTATCTGACCCTCGCGGCGCTCGGCGATACCGTGCTGCTTGAAATATATGAACAGATAAATATCATATACAATTCCGCGGATCAAGCCAAATTTACGGAATCATACCAGAGTTGCATGAGGGTATTGTATTACGCGGCGGCATTGACAGCGTTGGGCGACGACATAAAAGCCGGAGAGCTGATGGAACGTTATAAACCCTCTGAAAAATTGTATAATAAAACGTCCGATAAGGCGACGCGCGATATGTGGAGAGAGTATATAAACACGCTGACGTTGTATATAAACACCCGTATTGACCAGGACGAAGCGTATAGATATTTAAGGGAAATGGAGAACGAACCCAATCAATATGTGAGCGACGTTTGCGAGAAAATAAATTTCGTGCGGTATTTTACGTTCAAAGGCGGTACCCGCTCGGAAATCGAATATACGCTCGGTAACGCGACCCGCAAGGCGGTATTTGAAAATTACGACATGCTGGAACTGACTTTGACAAAAGAACAGTTCGATGCCCTTAACGTCAAACACATTTCCGGTAATACGGAAGTATATATGTCATTCTACGGCACACCGGAGAATCTTGACGCGCAGAAAAACAAAATATCTATTGAAAAGCAAATATTAAGCAGCGATGAATTCCGCAAACAGTTCAACAATTATATTGCTGCGGAAGAAGAATTTGCGTATTATATCGTATTCAAGATTAACCTGCCCGCACGAGGATATTATACGATATACGACAGGTTGCCGGGTAATATGCGCTATTTGAATACCAATTTGTTATATTCTGGAAATTATTATGTGAATAATCCTGAAAAGCAATTTGTCAATATAAGCGTCTACACGGAAAGCGGCGGAGAAATAACCGTCGTATATAACGCAAGCAAAATAAGCGACGCGGACGCCGTGACCGAAAAAGCGTATATCAGCAGTTCCTGGAATTTCGATGTGGATAGCATATGGGGCGCGTCCAAATGAAAATAAAATTGAAGATGACCGCTATTATTATCTGCGCGTTGATTTTAATCTCATGCGTCTCTTCACAGCCGGACGAAATTCCTGACAGTTTCGGAATTGAATACATTCCGGATGAACGCCGTTTGAATTGCAAACATACCGATCTCACGGAATTTTACAATTCCTTACAAAAACCGAAAGAATTCATGTTGAACGGCGATATTTGCGGCGGGATAGTGCCGCACCATTTGGCGGCGGCAACGCTTATCAGCGGTTTTTTTAAAGCGGTTGCCGAATCAGGCGGCGCTTACGACACAGTAGTTATCGTCGCCCCGAACCATGAGGGCGCGACCGGCGACATAGTAGTCTCTTTCCGTGACTGGCAGGTATGGGACGCCGTTTACTGCGACATAGAACTTGTCGGGGGCGTATACAAAAAAAGTCCGGACGGCGTTGTGATAACCGAAAATGACAGCCGTATGGAGGACGAACACTCCGTTTCTGTTTTGATACCGTATATAAGCTATTATCTGCCGGACGCGAAGGTCGCCGCGTTTTTATTAAACCGACGGCTGACGTTGGAAACCGTATATAATTTTTCCGGAATATTATCGGATGAGATAACCGCATCGGGTAAAAAGATTCTTTTTATCGGTTCTATCGATTTTTCGCATTATCTGCCCGTATCTCTTGCTGCCGGGAACGACAGAATAACGGAAGCGACCATAATGGACAGAAATTACAGGGCAATTCAGGAATTTTCAAACGAATATGTAGACAGCCCTCAAGCTCTCAACACATTTTTGCTGTACCTGCAAAACGCAGGCATGGATAATATTGAAATACTGTACAACACGGACATGTCGGAATTTTACGGCGAGGGAATACACGAAACCACTTCATATTTTATAATTGCGGCATATGAAAAATAAAAAAGGTTCGAAAAAGAACCTTTTTTAAAATTACAGTTAAAGTAAACGGGCGAACACAGTTCGCCCTACTTTTTACGCAAACAAAAATCTATGAAAAAGAGAATTATTACTACCGCAAGTATAATCGCTATAGACATAGCATCCCATATATCGAAAAATGGAGCCGAAATTGTCTTTAAAAGTACATAGTTAATCCCGAGAGATA
>WREN01000087.1 GCA_009779295.1 Oscillospiraceae bacterium
GGTAGTGATATTCGCGCCGTTGATATTTGTAGCTCCGGCGGTCGATAAACTCGTGATCGTTACAAGCCCGCTTATATTAACATGATCCGCGCTGATTTTTACCGTACTGGGCGCGCCGTTTATCGCTTCGACGATAATACTTGCGCTGACCGTCCCGGTAGTGCCGACGAGTTTTCCATACCCGACAACAAGGGCGATACTTGAAGTGTGACTATTGACCGTCTGTGTAATCGAGTTTGTCGTTGATATAGTCGCGTATGTGCCGCTGACCGCCGAAATGATTTTAGCCGTTCCGGTCGTGCCGTCGATGTACTGCCCGATACTGGTATTTAACGTGATTGTTTGTACGTAATTGCCCATATCCGATATTTTTTGGAATGTTCCCGTAACTGCCGAAATGATCGAGGCTTGTCCGGTCGCGCCGTTGATATACTGCCCGATACTGGTGTTCAAATTAGAATTTAATACATAATTCCCCATGTCCGAGATTTTTTGAAACGTCCCCGTCGCCGCGGAAACTATTTTCGCGATACCCGCCGAGCTGTCGATGTACTGCCCGATACTTGTATTCAACGTATTGTTCAATACGTAATTACCCATATCGGATATTTTTTGATACGTGCTGCTTGCCGCCGATACAACCGCCGCTTGTCCGGTCGCGGTGTTTATAAACGTTTCGATTCCGGCGTTCAAATTTGTTATTTTCAAATATGAACCGTCCGCCTGCGCCTGCGTTATATAATTTTTTCCCTCGACGAACAGTTTTATATAACCCGTCGTGTCGAGTATTTCCGCGAGTATGACCGCTTCGATCGTTGAAACCATTCCGTCAACGGCGGTTTCGGTGTGCTGCAGCCGGACTTCAAATTTTCCGATCTCAAGGATCATTTCCGCTACGTCGCTTGACGCTTTATTTGCGGTTTTTTCCGCGTCCGTGATCCGCACGTCAAAAGTTTCAACTTTTTTTGAAGTTTCGTTCGCCGTTTCTTTTGCGTCGTCCGCTTCCTTCTTAATCTCCCATATACCGTCCAAAATATCCGGTACATAATCGCCCACGTCAATGGAAACCTCAAACGGATCATACGGGTTATAGTCTATGCCTATGATACGCGTGTAATCGTTTATTCCGAGTTTGTCATATTTGACATATAGATTATCGCCAGCGCAAAGTATCGTTTTACGCCCGAGCGTCAAATTGTATGTCGTCAGATTTTTCAGTACGTCGCGGTTTTTGCTTAGTTCAACAACGTTATCAGTATCGAGCAGGTTGACATATTGAACGCTGCCCTTGTGTTTTCGCAGATGTATTATATATCCGTCGTATTCCAGTTCTAATCCGGTAAGTCCGGCGATACTGTTCAATACCGTGCGCCTGTATGTGTTGCCGTGAACCCCGAGCGTTATATCCTGCGTCGATTCTATCGAGCCGATTATAAACGGCGTACCCTCAAAGATGATATTTAACGCGCCTGTGATATTTCCGGTATATTCATATCCGTCTGAAACTCTCTCATTGAGCGAATAACTGATATGTTCGCAGTTTACTTTACAAATCGGCTGCTTGCCGTATTCGCCGATCGCGTAGCTTATAACGTTGAAATACTGACCGCTATAATGTACTTTGGTATTATCGTTGATTAAAAACGATTCCGCGCCGATTGTAGTAAAATTTATTGTGTACTCGCCGTTTACGCCTTCGCGCACGGACGCGCCCATGACAGTTTCAAGCGGTGTGAGCTGTCCGTTATTGTTTAATATTATTTTCAAGTGACGCTACACCTCCTTTTTCACCTCACTATACACCATATTTTTTATTCATTTTTTCTTTGTTTGATTAGGTATCGCGCGCGTAGGCGCGTACTTCTAATAAATAACTACTTAAATATACTTTAAGGTACTTTAGGCGCAGGCGCGCGCGTGCGCGTATATATGTAGCAACTTCGGAAAACACGTTTTTTAACTACGACCTTTTGATAGTTAACTACGACCTTTTGACAGTTAACTACGACCTTTTGACAGTCTGAACTACGACCTTTTGACAGTCAAAAAAAGTTACACACAAAGTTATCCACAGCGGTTTTTCTACTTTTTTGTTAATTTTCATATTTTTTTACTACCTATATTGATTTTTGTAGTATTTTATGATATTATGAAATAAAATTTAATTTTGAGGTGCGTTATGGATAATAAAATGATAGTATATGACAAAAAATATTATGCGGTTATGGCTAATGATATTGTCAAAGGAAAACAGGAAATGACCTTGATGGAAGCAAGAATAATCCGTCTGCTAATTACGCAAGTTGTCAAGCAAGACCCAGAATTAAAAACATATACCTGTCGGATTCAGGATTTAGCCGATTTTTTAAATATTACAAGCGATAATATATACCGTAATATTAGTGATATTTGTGATAATTTGTTAAAAAGATTGGTTAGAGTAGGAACAAAGAACCCAAAAGAACCTTGGAAAAAATTTCAATGGATTCAATTAGCGGAATACGACGGTAAAGGTAATATTACGCTTAAATTATCAGAACAGATTGCCCCTTTTGTATTGGAATTAAATTCATGGTTTACGCAGTATCAGCTTGAAAATATACTTGGATTTAACAGCTTTTACGCGATCCGTATTTATGAAATATTAAAATGTGATAGTGGAATAACCAGAGATGAACAAAGTGAGTTTACATATAAACTCGATTATCTTCGTGAAATATTCAACTGTACAGAGAAATATAAAAATATTAATGATTTTATTAAGAAAGTTATAGAAATAAGTGTAAGGGAAATAAACGATAAATCCGACATTCTGGTTTCATATGAGTTGAAAAAGACAAGCCGGAAATTCACCGATATTATTTTCACCGTAGGCATTAACGGCAGGAATTATATTAAGCGGCGAAATGAATCGATATTAAACGCAAAATAATTTCACTTCAACCGACGCTGACCCCCGCAACTCTCATTTTGCCTTGATTAACGTCGTACTGGAGCCTTGAAACGGTTCTCGCGAACTTATTGCCGCCTATATCTATGGGGATAACTAACTCATAATCCTGTACGCCGGCGGTCGGCGCGTTTGCGTGCCTGAACGCTGTATTTACCGCAAGGTTATAATCCGTATTTATAGCCTTCTGCATTTCCTTGTTGACGGATTTCATCTCTTTGGAGAATCCAACGCCAACGCCTTTAGCCAAATTAACGCCGATTTCCTTGTCAAATAAAGTTGAAGGTGAGTTTATTCCAAAAAAGTCTTTGAACCCGTCTACTATACCCTTGCCGAAGTCCGCTACTTTTTTGCCGAAGTCCATTAGCCCGTTCCATATACCGGAAAGTATATCTTTGCCCAACTGTATCCAGTCGGTTTTCGTGATGGTGTCCCATATATTTTTTACGATGTCTTTTGCTGTTTCTACTACTTTTGGAATCGCGTCCGCTATACCCTTTATAACGTTAAATAACAGTTCAGCTCCTGCTTTAAGTAATTGAGGAGCTGCTTTTACTATCCCTTCTGCAAGTTTGATTATCAGTTTCGGGCCTACCATCAATAATTTAGGTAGCGCTTCGATTATTGCCGTAATTAACTTACCGATTATTTCCGGAGCTTTTTCAATAAGTATCGGTAACGCATCCATGATACCGTCTATTAACGCGAATACTAAATCAATCGCGCAATCAATAATCAGATCGAGGTTGTCAAGTAAAGTTTCGACTATTGTGAGCAGGGCTTTAACGGCTGCGGGTATCAGTTTTGGGAGTGATTCCGTTAATCCTTTTACAAGTTCTATTATAATTTTTATTCCCGCTTCGATTATATCCGGCAGATTATCGATCAGAGCGTTGACGAGCGTCATGATAATATCCAACGCCGCTTTTATAATTTCCGGCAGCCGTTCCATCAATCCGTTTGCGAGCGTTTTGATGATTTCTATAGCTGTTTTAATTAGCTCCGGCAAACCTTTTATTAT
Organism: Oscillospiraceae bacterium; assembly: GCA_009779295.1. Lineage (GTDB taxonomy): Bacteria > Bacillota > Clostridia > Oscillospirales > CAG-272 > WREN01. Next base: position 3,972 of record WREN01000087.1, read on the forward strand.
AGTATCAACAAGCATTAACATAATATCTGTCGCTGCTGAAGTTATTACCGGCAGGTTGTTTTTTAATGCGTCGCCTATAGCTTTTAAAATCGTTGTACTCGTTTCGATAAGCGACGGAAGCGCGTTTGTAATTTCCGTTATAATATCGGCTATTATAGGACCTACTGCTTCTACAAGTCCCGCAAAACCGTTCTCTTTAAAATCCGCCGATAGCTGATTTATGTAACCCGTGGCTTTATCTACCATACCTTTTAACGTTTTGTCGTTGCCTTTGTGTATAGAAATCAACAAATCGTTAAAGCCGTTTTTCATTACTTGTATTCTGCTTTCCAGAGTTTCGTATCTCTGGGACGCTTCTTTTGTCAAAGCGGTATTATCGTCCCACGCTTCGTTTGCCATATTGACTGATTTAGTCAAAATATTATTTGACGTTGACAAAGCGAGTATAGCGTTGGATAAACGGATTTCTGTCAGTCCCATTTCGTCAAGGACTTCAATAGACGATTTGCCGAGCCGTTCGGCTTCGTCAAGGCCGCTTATAAAAGTGTCCATCGCGACAACGGCGTCGTCGCCCCATGCCTGTATAAATTGCTCTGCGCTCATGTTGGCTACGTCGGCGAACGCTTCGAGCCCTTTTGCCTGATCCATGAATTTTTGTAATTCAACGCCTGTTAATCCTATATCGTCCGCGACGCTTTTAAACGTCTTCGAGTTCATATTTTTTAAAAGTTCAAGTTCTCGTAAAGACATTCCGGTTGCGTCAATAGCTTTTTTAGCCGTGTCATATGTTTTGACCGAAACTTCCATCTTCTTCATGAGTTTCGATATTGCCGATCCGCCCGCCTGCGCTTCTATTCCAACCGCTGAAAGTGAGGTCGCCACCGCTATCATCTGCGCTTCCGTTAGCCCTACAACTTCGCCCGTTGACGCGAGCCTCATTGTCATTGCCATAATATCGCGTTCAGTCGTCGCAAAGTTATTCCCTAACTCAACGATTGTTGAACCAAAACGCCCGTAATCGTCCGCACTCATTTTGGTAATATTAGCGAATTTCGCGATCGACATTGCCGCTTCGGTTGCTGACAGATTCGTCGATACGCCCAAATCTACCATAACCCGCGTAAATTCCATTATATTATCAACTTCAATGCCCATCTGTCCGGCAGCTTCAGCTACCGCGGCGATTTCCGTTGTCGTGGCGGGGATTTCAAGTGCCATCTGCCTAATATCGTTTTTTAGCTGAACGAGCTGTTCATCCGTCGCGTCAACGGTCTTTTTAACGCCCGCGAACGCGCTTTCAAACTCGATCCCCGCGTCTATTGACTTTTTAACTACTGTCGTTATACCCGCGGCGATCCCTGCGACTGCTGCCGCCATTGTTTTAGCTATCGCGGCGGCGGCTTTGCCGACGGCGCTTCCGACTCCGCTGACTACTTTGCCGAAAGTTTCAAATTTTTTACCGGATTCGTTCGCGCTGTCGCCAGATTTTTTAACTTCGTTCCCTAAAGTGTCAGTACCTTTTGCGGTTTTATCTGCTTCTTTTTTTAGGTCGCTTAACTTAACTTCAGTATTATATACTTCGCGCTGAAAAGCCCGGTACGCTTCCGGTGATATTTCATTATTCTGGAATTGTTTAGCGACTTCTTCCTGTACACTTTGTAATGTTTTAAGTTTATTACTGACTTCTTCAATTTCTTTCTTGAGCAAATCTATTTTTTGATTCCTTAGCCATGTGTTTCCCGGATCGTTTTGTAATAACTTATGTACGGTGTTTATTTCTTTTTGTAATGAATTAATATCTTTATTAACGTCGCTTAACGCTTTCGACAATCCCGTCGTATTGCCGCCGATCTCAACGGTGATCCCTTTTAAGTAATCTTTGGCGGCCAGTTTAATCACCTCCTGCTTTGTAGCGTTCCCTCAATTTCTGCCTGTCCGGTTCCGTTTGCTCAAGCCGGCGGCACTTCTCTAAATATTTCCGGCCCGATTCCGTCTGCGAAGCCTTATATATCATCGCGTCGCGGAGTAATACGAGCCAGTCGTAAAAACACAGGTCGTATGTTTCAAACATGCTGATCCCCGTGTATTCCGCTATTAATTTTTCGCTGTGCGTGGATATGTCATATGTGTTTACCTCATCATCCTCGGAGGGATAATAAGGTATCTTTAGTTTGGGTCTTTTTTTACCTCGCGCAAAAACGCGCCGTATTCATCCAGAAACGTTCGGATCGCGTATATGTCGAGATGTTCAATATCATTTTTACTGATTTGTATATTTCCCTTGTTGTGCGACATAAGTTCAGCGCAAATTTCATATAGGTCGTCGTTTGTTTTCAAGGTTTCCTCGGCGTTTACCAATCTGTCAACAAGCCTTTTTGAAGCCGGATATATTTCAAGTTCGGTATCTTCCGAAATACGCACTTCAAGCGTCGGTCGGCTTATATTTAATAAATCCAATTTCACTTTTTTAACCTTCTTCTCCCGTTACGTCTTTTTTTTCCTCCTGCGCTTTGATCTCCTCTTCGTAGATGACGAGAGTACCCTCGCTGTCATGCGGCATTGCCTTCCATTCAGCGTCGATAACCGTTTCTTTGTCTTTGGCGAAAGCTATCGTAAATCCAGCCTGACTGCTGCCGACGATGGTAACGCGTATATCGCCGTCGATGGGGTCTTCATGTAAAAACCTTATCAGATATTTTTTACCGTCGGCATTGCCTACGCCGCCGATTTTAACCGTTCTTTTTTCTGCCGTTTCCGTAACACGCGCCGTCTGGCACAATTTTGAAAGCGTTGATCCATTCCATGTCATAATACCGGATTTTAATAATACGTCTTCGTTCGTCATTATCTGTTTGACGTATACGCCCGAATCGTCTTTAGCTTCGTAAAATTCGCTTGAGTATTCCAATGACGCGCCGCCTTGTATCGCGCCTATTCTGTTATTTTCAGTTTCTATTGTCGTATCGTTCGGTATTTCTCCGGTATATAATATTACAAACAGCTTGCCGCTGCCGAGTACGATTCTTTTTTCCATTTTTATTTCATTCTCCTCTTTGTAATTATTTTAAATTTGTATGTCATGCAGAATAAACTTTGACTTGTGATATAGAACTCTATTTTTTCAAATTCCGTCGCCGGTAGAAGGTTCTCCAGCTGCTCTTCCAGCGCGAAATCTTTTTCGCTTGTATACAATTCAATAGTGTAATCGGAGTCTTTTAATCTCCATTCGTTGTCCGATCCCGTGAACGTTTCCGTTTCGATAAACCACACGGCAAACGGAACTTTCGGCGGATCATTTTTAAATAACTTGTATTTATACGGGATTTTTAAGGTATCGAATATTTCTTCAACTTGATTTTTCATATTTTTTCGCCTCGTATAACTTTCTCCATTAACGCAGGCAGTTCCCTTCTTGCGAGTTCCGCGCCGTATTTGATATGCGGAAACGCGCGTGTCATACCGCCGTTTCGCGTTCTGTGACCGTGTTCAAGTAAATGCGTCAGTCTGTAATGCGGAGCTTTTACGTGCCATGTGTTGCGCTTATTATACTTGTCCTCAAAACTTTTTTTAATAGAGAACGACTTTACATAATCGCCTGTCCGCTGCTGAAACGTTATATTCGCGTTGATTTCCGCCATAACCATTTTACTGACTTTATCGACGGCTTTGTGAGTGCCTTCCGCTACATCGTCAGAATAATCCTTGAGCGCGTTAATTATCGCCCCGCCAAACTCCTCCGCGCTGACTTTCTTTCCCATTAAAATTCGCCCGCCTTGATCGTAAGGTATAATTCCGTTATATCGCCTTTTTCGTATGTACGGTATATGACATGCTTGATTTCATTGTAAAAAATATATGGTTCGCCGTTATATTCGTTGGAACGAACTTCAAGCATGATTTCGGGTTTCAGGTCGTTTAATCCCGCCTGATGAAATTCCGATTGCCGTATACTTTTTTTATTGCAATATACCTGCCGTTTCTTACCATTCGGCATAAGAAAATATGCTACTTCCCGCCACATCATACATTATCACCGTATCTGTAAACGGACGATAACGTCAGCCGCTTTTTCATATTTTCAAATACTACCCTGTACTGGTCGGCTTCCGGTGAATCGAAACCGTAATTAGCTTTCACGTATGAAACGATTGCGGTTCTTATCAATTGGTCGCCCTCGTCGTTGACTTTA
>WREN01000088.1 GCA_009779295.1 Oscillospiraceae bacterium
CTCCGCTGAAATGATGCATATTATTTTCGGCAGCCGTTATTTTGATTTGGCGACGGTTTATAATTGGGGCGGTATATACGGCATGTTCGGATCAATGATCGGCGCGAATAATACCAATTTCGCATCGGAATTTGCGAAAATCGAAACAAGGATACGATCGGAAATTGATAAAACTGTAGAAATGCTGAGGTAAAAAATCATATGAAAAAACTTATTTATATAATATTATTGATAACGACATTTACTATAATGATTACGGCGTGCGCCGCCGAAGAAACGGCGGTCAATACGACTGACGAAACAACCACCGCGAGAATCGAAGAAACAACAACATCGGAATACAAATCGCCGGAAGTAAATTTTGGCGGCGCGGTTATAACTATCGGCGCGGCGGATCACACCAAAGACGGTTACAATATAATGTGGGTTGGCGAAAAATACTGCGACGCTTACGCGCCGGAACAAAACGGCGACCCGATGAACGACGCTCTTTATTTCCGCAATCAGAGGGTCGAGGAAGAATTGAACGTTACGATCAATTCCTATAATCTCGGTACTTTCGGTACAGCCGGAGCCAATCTGCAAAAACTTATTATGGCCGCCGAAGATATAGTCGATATAGCTTATATGAACGGCAACCCCATGCCGCAGTATTTGGGAAGCGGTATGATCATGGATTTATACGAAATACCGACGGTTGATTTTAAACATTCATGGTGGGACCAGAACAGCGTGAAAGAATTCACTCTGTTCGGTACGCTGTCGATCGTTACCGGAGATATAAGTTTGAATACTATATTTTCGCTTCCGGTGTACTTTTTCAATAAACAACTGGTTGAAGATTTCAAAATAGAGAACATGTACGATATTGTGAGGAAAGGCGATTGGACTATTCAGAAAATGATCGAAATATCCCGTATAGTGGGTGCCGATTTGAACGGCGACGGTATTATGGATGAAGAAGACCGTTACGGTATGCTGACACATTCGTACGTTATGATCGATATGATTTACGGGGGCGGAGTACGGATAACCAATAAAAACAGCGAAGGCGTTCCGCAGCTCGCGGTCAATACACAACGCACAGCGGATATAGTAGAAATGTCCGTGCCTTATCTATGGGACAAACAAGTAACGGTAACAACATCAGATTTTTACCCAAAATACAGTAATCCTGCCGCGCAGTTATTCACGCCGATGTTTATAAACAATCAAGGGTTGTTTTATACCAATCAATTCCTATTCAGTATGGAACTGCGTAATATGGACGCCGATTTCGGGATACTGCCGCCGCCGAAATTAGACGCAGCTCAGGATGGGTATTATGTAACGCTGAGCAATTACTGGGGGAATTACATTATGGTTCCCGTGACGAATGGTAACCTTGAAATGACCGGGCACGTGCTTGACGCGATGGGATATTATTCGCAGCTATATGTGACTCCCGCTTATATTGATACTACTGTCATGAATAAAGCTATTCGCGACGACGATTCCGCCGATATGATAAATGTTATTTTGAACAGCCGTTGTTTTGACATCGCGACTCTTTACAATTGGGGCGGAGTATATAGTATGTTTCCAATTATGTATAATAATAAAAGTACCAACTTCGCGTCGGAATTCGCGAAAATTGAAACGAGAGTGCAAACCGAAATCGATAAAACAGTGGAGATGCTGAGATGAAAAGATTTATAGCTATTTTATTAATAATAACACTATTTATGATCGTTTCATGCGCGACGGAAGAATCAATCAATACGCCTGATGAAACGACCGTTGAAAAATCCGAAGAAACAACAACATCGGAATACAAATCGCCGGAAATGAATTTCAATAACGCGGTTATAAATATAGGCGCGGCTGATCATTCCAAGGACGGGTACAGCATATTCTGGGCAGTAGAGAATTATTGTGACGCTTACGCGGCCGAACAAAACGGAGACCCGATTAACGACGCGCTTTATCTCCGCAACCAAAGAGTTGAGGAAGAACTCGGCGTTACAATCAATATCCAACCGCTCGGAACTTTTGTTACGGCCGGAAATAATCTTCAAAAGATTATTATGGCCGCCGACGATATAGTCGATATAGCGTTCATGAACGGAAACTTTATGTCGAAGTATCTGGGCAGCGATATGATAATCGACTTGAACAGTATACCGAATGTAGATTTTTCACATTCGTGGTGGGATCAGCACAGCGTAAAAGAGTTTAATCTGTTCGGGACAATGAGAATTGTGACCGGAGATATAAGTATAAATACGAATTTTGCGCAGGTCGCGTATTTTTTCAATAAAAAAATCGCTGAAAATTATAAATTAGAAAATATGTACGAATTAGTGCGTAAAAGCGAATGGACAGTTCCGAAAATGATCGAAATGTCACGATCGGTGGCGCATGACGTCAACGGCGACGGAATCATGGATGAAGCGGATTTTTACGGATTGCTGGCACATTCGTATGAAACCCTTTATTCGACGATTGCGGGAGGAGTAAGGCTGACGACGAAAGACAGAGAAGGTGTTCCGCAAATTACGGTCAATACTGAACGCACAGCCAATATCGTCGAGATGCTTACACCGTTTCTGCTTGACGGAAACGTGACAATAATAGATAATCCAAAATACGCGCATGTGTTTAATGATTTGATGATGCCGACATTTCTCGACAACAGGGCGTTATTCTTTACCAATCAAATTCTCATTGGTATGGAACTGCGCAACATGGACGCGGACTTCGGGGTGTTGCCCGAACCGAAATTCGATTCGGCGCAGGAAAATCATTACACCGTGCTGAGCAGTTACTGGGCGACTTATATAATTGTACCCACGACGAATAATAAATTTGATATTACAGGACATGTGCTTGAAGCGATGGGTTTTTATTCGCAGCAGTATGTAACGCCTGCTTATATCGATACGACGGTTTTTAACAAAACATTGCGCGATGACGATTCCGCCGAAATGATGCGGATCATCATGGATAACCGTTATTATGATCTGGCGTATCTTTACGATTGGGGCGGGATATATAATTTGTTCCCGCGGATGGTTGGCGAAAAGAAAACCGCTTTCGCGTCGGAGTTCGCGAAAATCGAAACGAAAATGCAGACGGAAATCGATAAAACTGTGGAATTGTTAAAATAGTACAAAAGTTTTTGCCCCGCTTTTTGAAAAAAGCGGGTAACCAAAGCATTTTTCTGCCGACTATATAGATGTTATGTTAGCTAACAAATATTACGAGGTGAAGTGAGTGCAGGAAGTTTTAAAGCTGCTTGAAGATAAAGATTTTCTTGACAGCCTTTACGGTTTTGCGTATAAACGCACGAATAATTCTTATGAAGCTGAGGATTTATGCTCGGATATAATACTTCGCGTATTGTCCTCGGCACAGAAGAACTCGGATATAAAAAATCATCACGCGTTTGTATGGACGATAGCACGCCGTGTATACGCTGATTTTTCAGAGAAACGCAAACGTTCTTCTATGGTCTTATATTCAGATGAGGTAGTCAATATTCAAACCGATCAAATCGACGAATATATCGAAGAAGAAACCGATAAAAATTATTTGCAGCGAATCATGCATGAGATAGGATTTTTATCGAAAATTTACCGCGACGTTTGCGTGATGTATTATCTCGACGAGATGAAAATATCGGAAATCGCGAAAAGGCTGGACATCAACGAAAGCGCAGTCAAGAAGCGGCTCTACTCTGCCCGCGAAACCATCAAAGAAAGGGTAGAAAACATGGATACTAATAATTTAACATTGAAACCTATCAACATATCTTATCTCGGCACGGGAAACCCAGTAGGAAACGACCCGAGAGAAGTTGCGTACCGCAGCTTTTCCAAGAATCTTGTGTACCTCTGCAAAAATACCGAACGCACGGCTAAAGAATTATCCGAATTGCTCGGAGTGCCGATGCCGTTCGTCGAAGAAGAAGTGAATATCCAATTGCACGGGCAGAACGGTTATTACGGCTTGCTCCGCAAAACCGAAAGCGGCAAGTACATTTCCAATTTCATCATCGTCGATTGGGACGATTATACGCAAGTGAACGAAATGTACAAGAAGAACACCGATATAATCGCGCAGAAATTCGACACATATTTGAAAAACAACGAGCAAAAAATCCTCGGTATGCCGTTTTTGAATAAACAGACAGACGTGCGGTTTATCGCGTGGTCGCTTATATCAAGAGTGAATCATTGGTTTACGGAAAATATTCAAATAAGGGTGAAAGAAAAATATTTTTCGGAAATTACCCCTACCAAACGAGACTTCTTTACATTCGGAATAGCTTCTAATGAAAATCAGAACGTTGATATAGGGTTTTACGGCTGGGACGGCATATACGGTCACAATATTTGCGGGTATAAAACTGTGGAGTTGGCAAATATATACGGCAGAAGAATAAGCGCGCATTTCCATTGCGGGCATGATATTTCGCAGGATAAACAATTGCTATTGACAATCAAAGCGATAAACGGTTTGTCTATGGATTCCCTGCCCGACGATGAAAAAGAAACCGCCGCAAAAGCGATCGAAAGCGGTTACATTTATAAAGAAGATGATATTTTATACACAAAAATCCTTGTTACCGAATCAGAACAACTATACAGGGATATTATGAATGACTTTATCGGCGAAACAGACGAACTTATCGAAACTGTTGCCGACGAGATTTATAAGTACGTTAAAAAATTCGTGCCGAAACATTTGATGGACGAATATAAATTATTTGTGCAAATGACTTCGTGCGGTTTACTCGACGCTTTGATTGAAAAATGTATCGAACTCGGTACGCTTGTTCCGCCTGAAAAAACGCCGTCCGCAGAAGGCGTGATGCTGACAGTTACAAAATAAAAAAGGGGACGCGATGTATCGCGTCCCTACAATTTTATGGTTGAATCCCGGCCGCTTTGAATTTATAACCATCTTTCGGCGCCCAAACCCATTCTTCATGGTTGACGAATCCGCATTTTCTGTAGAAATCTTCTTCTGAGCCTGCACCGAGAACAATAGTATCAGATTTATCTTTACAACGCCGGATCGTTTCTTCTATCATAAACCTGCCGACTCCTTTGCCTTGATACGCCGAAAATACGGCAACCCAGTCTATGTTCGTTTGCCTCATTTCCTTGTCAAACGCTGAAATGACTACAGCCGCTAAATCTTGCGTTCCTTTATCTTTCACGAAGAACCATAACGTTGGATCAAACACGGAGTATTTTGTCATTTTCTTGATATTGCTTCCGTTATAACTCCAGTCATAATCATCGTTACCGTTGTTTATCATACTCGCCGCCAATTGATAATGCTGTTCGTTGGAAAAGTCGAAATCAATTGCTTCGTACAATGATGATTGTGTTTTAGGTATGTAACTAAAATCGTACCGTAAACTCCATTCATATTGAGCGTTAAATCCGATTAATCGATCTTTGATTGAATCATACAACGCGGCGGGCAAGCTGATACAATCGAGCGCGTTCAATTCATAAATCGAAAGGTGTATTTGATTGTCGGGAGAATAATAAACCAATAGATGGTTGTCGCGTATCATGTACCAGCAATCATACTCCGGTAGATAAAACGTTTCGCCGTTTTCGATGAACCATTTCATTTTCCAAAACGCCAAAAAGTTTGTACCTAACGTTCCGTCAAGGAACAATTGTTTATATTTTTCTAAAAATTCGCTGTTTGATATTTTCATAATATGACCTCCTAAATTTAAATTGTTAGAATTTTAAATTTATTGTGTTGATCATATAACGTCACCTCATTCTGATTAAAAATTGTTAATTTTGAATTTGCACGTCAAAACCAAGGCGCACTTCATACGATGTTGCGCTCCGATTTTTTACGAGAAAAATATTTTTTACAAAGCCAACCTTTTTCAATATTTTTGGTACAGTATAATGAAAACTTAAATCGCGATTTGAATTCATAAGGAACGGAGGTGATATTTTGAATATTTTTAACGGCACAGAAATAGAATTTGAAGAAATTATTGAAAAGAATAAAGCGGCAGTTTATGGAACGGTCTACGCATATTTTCCATATAATTCTGACGTTGACGATGTTGTGCAAGAAACTTTTATACAAGCCTATTTTAATTACGGTTCGATAAAAAATAAAGACAACATAGGCGCGTGGCTTTGCGGCGTTGCCCGTAATATCGCATTGAAAAAATTGCGCGCGGCCCGTTATCATCTATCGCTTGATTCTGTAATGGAGAAAGCGTCGGAAGATTTGGAAAGCCGGTATATTAAAATTGAAACGAGCATTGAGATAAAAAAGGCAATATCTTCTCTCTCAAAACCGATTGCCGAAACGATAATCCTTTATTATTTTTCGGGTAAAAATATTCGTGAAATATCATCACTGCTCTCCGTTTCAGAGGGTACTATCAAAAGCCGTTTGCATGACGGCAGAAAAAAATTAAAAGGGGAATTAATTCACATTATGAAAGAACAAGGGAATCGTCTTGAAGAAAAAGACGTTATTAACGAAGTTAAGCTACTGATTCAGAAGGCAGAAAAAGAGGGTAAAATAAACCGAAACGCGGTTGCATTAGCGCACTGCGACGAAGCGATTGCTAAACTCGGAAAATCATCTGCTGAATATAAAACACTTGCTCAAATTTATAAAATCCGTGCAAGAGCGATAGGTTATTCGCAGAGAGAAAAAATGATAGAAAGCATGGAAAAAAGCGTTCAATATGCCAAATTATCAGGCGACAAAAAATTAATCTGCGAATGTCTGCTTGATATGGCGTTTTATGAAAATTACAAAAAATGGTCTCCATATTTTTTGGAAGCGTATGAGTTGGCTAAGCAAATCGGGTATAATGAAATATGCTGCGAATGTGCTATGTGGCTTGGGGCAGACAACATTCATAAAATGGAGTATTCGGAAGGGGAAAAGTATATCAACAATGCCCTCGAACATTATAAAAATATTGATTCAAAAGCAAGCGTTAATTGCTGCGCCGGAGATTCCGTAAGAGTACGCGCTTTTGCAAACGCCGCTTTAAAATCCATGAAAATGTTACGGGACGAAAACAGGCTCAATGGCAACTATGTCAGCCTTAACACTTTTTGTCAACTGTTGCGCGTTGATGAAGATTGCATAAAGGCAGATAATAATTATGGTTGGGATATTCCAGGAAAGCAATCCCGGTTAGACCATTTAAGCCGTGCAAACGGAGCGTTTACGAATGGACAGACAGACTGCGTAATATTATCAACAACGCTTATGGAAAAAAATGATTATTTATGCGAATATTATGATTATCATACCGGGATATTAATCAATGTAAAATATAACGTAATTTCACGTAACACAGCTGTTACCATGCCCGCCGGAACGTTTGAAAATTGCTTACACATCAGAACGGTTGAAGAAATAGCAGACTATGACCCTGAAAACGAACTTCACGCAGGAGTGCATAAGGATATGAGCGTTCGCGAATACTGGTATGCCGAAAATGTCGGTATGATAAAACAAATGTATTCATATCCGAACGACCCCGAATCATGCCCGACGACGTTCATAGAATTGCATAGCTATGAAGTTGTCGCCTCCGAAAAAGCACCGCAAAAATATTTACCGCTTGTTCAGGGTAATAAATGGGAGTATGTTTTTTATAATGAAAATTATATCCCTTATTCAAATTTTGTCAAGTATAGAGACTGCTACGAGGTTGACGTTGTTACAGACGAATTTGTATATATTTCAAACAGCGGTTATTTATATACGGATTAATTTTATACACCACGGTTTTCCAAAAAACAGCCTGTCGTAGCGTTCATTCGCACAATGGGTTGTCTTTATAATTTATACATTATTGTCTTGTTGACTGTCTTTTCGTAATTTGTAATAACGTACAATTGCTTCCTTGTCGATACTGCCCTTTACTGCTTCTGTTATAACACGATAATAGCGGGCGAGAGCGTAAGCCCTCGCCCGCTATTATTTAAAACGTCTGCGATTCTTCTAACTTCGCTAATTGTTCGTACTTAACTTTCGCCTGTGCCTGCGCGTCCTCGAACAACCGCTTCGCTCTGTCCGGGAACGAACGCAACAACGAATTGTAACGC
>WREN01000089.1 GCA_009779295.1 Oscillospiraceae bacterium
AGATACGGGCTGGGACGTTCCGCCGGGAATCTTACACGCGCCGGGGAGTTTGTGTACGTACGAACCGCAGTTCGCGAGCGACGTTTACGCGATGTATCAGTCGGTTCTGTACGGCGGACATTGTGTACCGGAGGAACTACTCTGGAAGAATTGCCCGGAAGAGGAGCTCGGCAATTTTGATTATCTCATGGACGTTATCGATTGGGATTTGAACGTTGATCCGGATTTCGCCAAAAACAGATTCATGGCGCCGATCGTTATCACCGCAAACGAAAACTACACTGACGAGTGGATTTGCTACAAGTGCCGAGAAGTCTCCGCGAAGCGGCTGACAATCAATCCTGGTAAAACAGCGTTAATCAAAGATGCCGCTGCATACGGAATCATCGCCATGCAAGGTCATGGAAAATTCGGCGTGTGGGATATTGAAACGCCGACGCTGATACGCTACGGCGAGCTGACGAGCGATGAATTCTTCGTCACCCATAACGCCGCTGTAAACGGCGTTGAGATCGTCAACCAATCATCAACAGAACCGCTCGTGATATTAAAACATTTCGCGGAAAATCCAGATTTAGAGGTGATTTTAAATGTATAATTGTGAAGAATATATGCGCCCGATATGGGAAGGCAATGAAGTGTTGCATGAAAGTTTCATGCCTGTGAATGAAAGAGAAATGAAGCTATTGTACCATGCGGACAAAATATTATCGGTGATGAACGCCGAGCAAACGATAGAATTCCAAGAGGGGAAAGATTATATTTTACGTGACGGGATGTTGTATATTCCCGAAACTTCCGGCATAAAAATCATGCCGTGGGACGAATACAATCCGCAAATCCAATCGGAGGAAAAACTTACGGAAAGAGGATTTACTTGCACGCGCGGAGGATATTTGCGTTTCGGGTTCAATTTTCACGCGATCCAATACGAAGTTTCATATCTGCACAGCGATGAATGGACGGGTTATAAGCCTGTCAACGAGCGGAATATGCTGCCGAACGGCGATTTCACGTTCGGATTCTTGGGCGACAGCATTGCGACCGGCGGCGATTCGAGCAAGTTCTGTGGTCTTCCGCCTTACGCGCCAGTCTGGGCCGAAATGATAGCCGAACGCCTCGAAGAATTGTACGGAATCAAAATCAACTACATCAACAAATCCGTCGGCGGAACCGCTTCGGGATGGGGGAATGAAAACGTAATGGAATCTTTTAAAGACACCGCACCCGATCTTTTCGTGATTGCGTTTGGCATGAACGACGCTTCCGGCAAAGTTGACAATTTTGTGTTCCGCGATAATTGCGGATCAATTGCGGATAAAATCCTTGCGTTGAATCCGGATTGCAGAATAATATTCGTTTCAACGATGATGCCGAATCCGCTCGCGGGGCAGTTTATCGGAGAGCATGAAACGCATGAAGGACTACTAATTGAATTGGCGGGAAGATACAAAAACGCAACAGTCGCGAGCGTTTCGTCGATGCACAAATATCTCCTGACGAAAAAGAATTTTTACGATATGACGGGCAACAACATAAACCATCCTAATGATTTTCTCGCGCGGATTTACGCGCAAACTATTTTGAAAAGTATTACAAATGAGGATTAAAATATGACAAGTAAAGAACGAATAAGCAGAATATTACGCCATCAACCCGTTGACAGGATCGGCATTTACGAACATTTTTGGGGCGATACTTACATAGAATGGGTAGAGAATCAAGGCTGTCCATCTGACTTTGCCGGCGAGTTTGGTTTTGATATAGTCGAGTGTTTCCCGTTGAATTTGTGCGCGCGCCCGTTTTTCAAACCGGAAGTTGTCACAGAGGATGAAGATACTGTAACGATGCTCGACGGCAACTACGCCGTACTGCGCCATCATAAAAAGCACGATTCAACGCCGGAGCATATCCGGTTTGAAATCAATTCATACGAGAAGTGGTGTGAATTAATCAAACCGCAGCTGGAGGATGAAGAACTTTTCGAGAAGCGAATTGATTTCGTATATTATCGAAACGCAAAAAAAGAATGTGAGGAATCACAAAAATTCTTTTGTTACAGCGCGGTAAATGTGTTTGAGCTGATGCACCCTGTCACCGGACACGAGGAAATGCTCGCGGCGATGATATACGACCCCGATTGGGTACACGACATGTGCGATACATACGCACGTTTAATCGTCAAAGCGCAGGAAATTTTATTTGAGCGTGAAGGATTACCGGGCGGAATCTTTTATTCCGAGGACATGGGTTATAAAGGCGCACCGTTCATGTCGCCGGCGATGTATGACGAGTTCATCTATCCGTCGCACGAATACACGATGGGTTATGCGAAACAACTTGGTTTGCCGGTTATCGTTCACTCATGCGGTTTCGTTGAACCTTTGATACCCGGTATGATAAAAGCCGGCATGAACGCGTTGCAGGCGATGGAAGTGAAAGCCGGCATGGATCTGTTGCGGATTTACGAAAACTACGGCGATAAAATCGCGCTTATCGGCGGGCTTGACGTCAGAGAATTGTGTACGAACGATTTATCGCGCATTGACGCATTACTGGAAAAAATGATTCCGGTAGTCATGCAAAAGAATGGTTACATCGCTTTCTCGGATCATTCGATACCAAAGACAGTAGATTATAAAACGTATAAATATTTTGTACAAAAGGCATTAGAACTCGGAACTTATAAATAATAAATTGGAGGGAAACAAAATGACAAGCAAGGAACGTATAAGCAGGATATTAAAGCATCAGCCGGTGGACAGAGTCGGCATTTACGAACATTTCTGGGGCGATACTTACAACGAATGGGTGAACAATCAAGGCTGTCCGCCTGATTTCGCAAGCGAATTCAATTTTGATATTGTTGAGTGCGGGGTTTTGAATTTGTGCGCGCGTCCGTTCTTCACGCCCGAACTCGTAGCGGAAGATGAAGACACAAAAACCATGCTCGACGGCAACTACGCCATTATGCGCCGCCACAAGAAGCATGATACAACGCCAGAACATATCGGGTTTGGAATCGACACATATGAAAAATGGCTTGAATTGATTAAACCCAAACTCGAAGACGAAGAGATTTTCGAAAAGAGAATCAATTTCGAAGGGTACAGAAACGTTAAAAAGGCATGCGAGGATTCGGGGAAATTCTTCTGTTACACAGGGGTCAATGTTTTCGAATTGTTGCACCCCGTAGTCGGGCATGAAGAAATGCTCGCTGCGATGGTTTACGACCCCGATTGGGTGCACGATATGTGTACTACTTTCGCGAAATTAATCGTCAAAGCGCAGAAACTGGTATTTGAACGCGAAGGCGTACCGGATGCGATTTGGTATTATGAGGACATGGGATTCAAAGGCGCTCCGTTCATGTCGCCGAAAATGTACGACGAATTTATATATCCGGCGCATAAATACACGATGGATTACGCGAAAAGTTTAGGACTTCCGATCATAGTTCATTCATGCGGATATGTTGAGCCGCTTATCGACGGTTTAATCAGAGCGGGCATGGATGCGCTGCAGGTAATTGAAGTCAAAGCGGGAATGGATTTATTGCGGATTTATGAAAATTACGGAGATAAAATCGTTTTGTTCGGCGGAATCGACGTCAGGGAACTGTATTCAAACGATTTTGCGCGAATAGACGCAGAACTTGAGAAGAAAATTCCGGTAGTGATGCAAAAGAACGGTTATATCGTTCATTCGGATCACTCGATACCTAACACAGTAAACTATAAAACGTATAAATATTTCGTGCAGAAGGCACTCGAACTCGGTACGTATAAATGAGAAACTATCCGAAAACTGAAAAATACGACCAAAACTGGATTGAAAAAAATTGGATGGGTCCGAATCCGTTGTGGCTGACGGAAGAATTATGTGAGAATTTGGATTTGAAATCAGGCATGAAAGTGTTAGATATGGGTTGCGGCAAGGGATTGACGTCCGTATTCCTCGCGAAAGAGTACGGAGTTACCGTTTTCGCCACTGATTTGTGGATCAGTGCGACGGATAATCTGCGCCGTTTCGAAGCCGCCGGAGTTGCCGACCGCGTGTTCCCGATTCACGCCGAAGCCCACGCTTTGCCGTATGCCGAAGGATTCTTCGACGCTGCGATCTCGGTGGATAGCTACCATTATTTTGGCGCAAGCGAGTCATACTTTGTTGATGTCTTTTCCAAACTTGTAAAGCCGGGCGGGCAGTTCGGAATTGTCGTTCCGGGACTTAAACGCGAGTTTGAAAAAGGATATCCGAATACGTTGGAGAAGCTATGGTTTCCTGAATTATACACTTTTCACAGCAACAAATGGTGGCGTTATCTTTGGGAAAAAACCGAACTTTGCGAAATCACCTCATGTTACGATATGGAAGATACCAAAGCGTTATGGATGCCTTGGGCTGATTGGTCTGTGGAAAATTTTGAAAAAGAATTCGGAAACGACGGAGGCGGCGGAGATTTTGATAAAAAGTTTCTGGAAGCCGATACGGACAACGATCTCGCGTTTATTGTGATGACTGGGGTGAAAAAGTAATGGACGAACGAAATTATGTCCGTTCGCTTGCCGAACGGGTTTATGAAATCGGCACATCCGACGAGATGAACCGCCGCAGGAATCTTTGGAGCGACCACAATTCGCTTATCCTCACGCAGCCGCTCATATACATCCGTGCGTTTGCCGCCGGTGAGATTCCGGAATTGCACCCGATATGTACCGATGGGTTTCTGCGCGGGCTTGAATACCACTTCAAAAACATTTTATACAATTATTCGCTCGGCGACGACAGCATCTTCGAGCCTTGGTACGAAGTGCGCGCGGCTGTCATCACTCCCGCGGGCGGACTTTGGGGATTCCCGATGCCCGTGACGCGCCCCGATACCGCGAGAGGATCGTTCATCTACAATCCGCCGATAGTGAACGAAGAAGATCTTGAAAAATTCGTAAAACCCACTCACCGCATAAACGAAGCGGCCACTGCCGAAGCATTTGAGCGGGTAAGCGAAATTATCGGCGACATAATGCCAGTCGTCGTTGACCGTTCGCCCGCTTATACTTATTGGAACGGCGATATTTCCACCAACCTCGCTTATATCCGCGGCTTGGAAGGAATGATGTGGGACATGATCGACCGCCCGGAATTCTTGCATAAGATTGTTAGCTTCATGGGCGAAGGCGTTGCGGACGTACAAAATGAAGCGGAAGCTGCCGGAGATTTCACGCTGTACAGCCAGCATAACCAAGCGATGTCTTATTCACGGGAACTGCCGTGGCCGTGCGCGGATACAACGCCTGTTGACCGGAGTAAACTCCAGACATTCTGCGCATCGCAGGAGACCGCGACCGTTTCGCCGGAGATGTGGGAGGAATTCATCTTAAACTATCAAAAACCCACATACAGCAAATATGGGCTTTTGTCATACGGCTGTTGCGAGGATATGACGCACAAATTCCCGATCCTCAAGCGCGAAATGCCGAATCTGCGCCGCGTAGCGGTAACGCCGTGGGCTAATCTGCGTTCATGTTCGGAGCAGTTGGGAAGCGATTATGTGCTGTCGTGGCGACCGTCGCCGACAAATGTTGCCGCCGGTTTCGACGAGGAACTCACGAAAAAACAAACGCGCGAAGCATTCCGGCTTGCGCGTGAGAATAAAAATCATATTGACATAACTTTGAAGGATGTCGAAACGGTTTCCGGCAAACTCGATTCGGTTAAGAATTTCGTCAAAGCCGTGCGCGAAGTTATCGCGGAAGGCGAATGGTTATGGTAATGGAAAAATGGAAAGTATTTATAAAAACGAAAATCACGATATAGAAACTTTTGTCGAAACCCGCGTTGATGAAGAATATTACTCTCTTCGAATGATAATAGATGATATTGAGTTTGAATGTAATGATTTATATGAATGGGGCCTACTAAATTTTGTAATAAAATAAATTTTTTTATTTGTGTTCGGGTAATAATCTGAAGCCGCCAAATATCAATCTTTCATCAGAATAATCATTTATTCTGCCACAGCTTTTTTTACAGCCGCGTGCCATTCGGTTAAATATTTATCACACAAATGATTTTCCATCGAAGGAAGGAATATTTTATCAATTTTTTGGTTATTAATAATTTCGTTGGCGTCATAATAACCGACCGCCAATCCTGCGAGATATGACGCGCCTAAAGCTGTGGATTCAACGCTTATCGGTCGTTTAATCGGTATTTTGATTATATCTGCCTGGAATTGCATTAGGAAATTGTTGACACAAGCGCCGCCGTCAACGCTTAAATCTTTCAATTTTATACCTGAATCTTTTTCCATGATGTTCAATACATCATACGCTTGGAACGCAATTGATTCAAGCGCGGCGCGTACAATATGATTGCGGTTAGCGCCTCTGGTCAGCCCCGTGATTATACCGCGCGCGCTCGAATTCCAATACGGCGCGCCAAGTCCCGTGAACGCCGGAACTATGTAAACGCCGTTGTTATCGTTCACAGAAGTAGCAATAGATTCGCTGTCGTCCGCGGAGTATATTAACATCAATTCATCACGGAGCCATTGAATAACCGCACCGGCGATAAATACGGAACCCTCAAGCGCGTAAACGGGTTTGTTATCGAGACCGCAGGCAAGCGTCGTAAGCAATCCATTGTTTGAAAATACAGGTTTTTTTCCGGTATTCATCAGCATAAAACAACCTGTGCCGTAAGTGTTTTTAACTTCGCCTTCGTTAAAGCACAATTGCCCGAACAACGCGGCTTGCTGATCTCCGGCTATTCCCGAGATGGGAACGTTTTCGGGCGTATAACCGTAAATATGAGATGAAGGTTTTACTTCCGGCAGAATATTGCGGGGAATATTAAACTCGTCAAGAATATCTTCATCCCATTTGAAATCTATAATATTGAACATCATGGTTCGTGAAGCGTTAGTGAAATCGGTGGCGTGAATGCCGGTCAATTTCCACAACAACCACGTGTCAATCGTTCCGAAGAGCAAATCTTTCTCGCGGGCGTTGAGAACATTATCCAATATCCATTTGATTTTTGTAAGCGAAAAATACGAATCGATAACCAATCCGGTTTTGCGTTTAATTGTTTCGCTGTAACCATTTTTGATAAGCTCATTACAAAAATCCGCAGTGCGGCGGCATTGCCAAACGATTGCGTTGTATATCGGTTCGCCGGTGTTTTTATCCCAAATCACAACAGTCTCGCGCTGATTAGTGATACCGATCGCCGCGATGTTTTTATATGACAAATCCTTTTTGTCCAGCGCTTCTTTCATAGTTGAAATCTGCGAATACCAAATTTCATTCGCGTCATGCTCAACCCAGCCAGGTTTAGGATAATACTGCTTGAATTCTTTTCTCGCGGATGATATAATATTATTATGTTTATCAAAAATGATACACCGCGAACTTGTAGTCCCCTGATCTAACGCCATTATATATTTTTTCAAGTTTCACACCTCGTTCTGAAATTTATGATGTTTTTATTGAAGCATACAAAATGTGACCGCCTTTTCGATAACTTCAATCTCAAGCGAATTCAAATCCACAATCTCGCCGTCAACGCAGCAGTATGCGAGATTATCGATTCGAAGTTTTTTACATCTGTGATAATTTATTACGTCGATATATTTTTTAGCGGGGCGGTATAATTCCATATCCATATGCGTACCTTTTTTATAATCGCCGACAAGTTTCAAAAAAGCAAATCGCGAAATGTTTTTAATTACCATAAAATCAAGTATCCCGTCATCCGTCCGTGCAAGCGACGCCGCTTTGAATCCGCCGCCGTAATACGAACCGTTCGCGATAACGGCGCACAAATATTTGTCGCTGTATGTAATTTCGTTCCCGTCAATATCCGTCAAACAAATCTCAAAATACTTCGTCGGTTTTTTACACAACGTAACCACTACGCCGAGAATATACGCCAAGCTGCCGGATATAAGCGGCTTCTTTTTTATTTTGTCCGTTTCAATCACGACGTCGCAGTCGAAACCGATGTTGATGATATTCACCGCGTACTTATCGTTGTACCTCATCACATCGACGGTAACTTCACCTTGAACACTCTTAACAAAATCATTCCCCGTACCGACAGGC
>WREN01000090.1 GCA_009779295.1 Oscillospiraceae bacterium
TAAAGTCAACGACGAGGGCGACCAATTGATAAGAACCGCAATCGTTTCATACGTGAAAGCTAATTACGGTTTCGATTCACCGGAAGCCGACCAGTACAGGGTAGTATTTGAAAATATGAAAAAACGGTTGACGTTATCGTCCGTTTACAGATACGGTGATAATGTATGATGTGGCGGGAAGCGGTTTATTTAATGCAGGAAATCGAGTCGCTTGATTCAATGCGTAAAGTAACGAAATCATATAAAAAAAGACGTGTTTACTGCAATGAAAAGGGCGTGCGGCAGTCGGAATTTTATCAAGCGGGGATTCAAGGGGACAAGCCCGAAATCATGCTTGAAGTCCGCGCAAACGAGTATAACGGCGAAACGCACGTTGAGTATAAAAATAAAGTTTACCGTGTCATACGTACATATCCGAAACGAAACGAAATAACGGAAATCATTTGTACAAGCACAGTACATAAAAACGGTGTTCAATAATGGGCGGTACGGGTTATAATATCAATTTTACCGATACGTCAAAAGAAACGATCAAGGCAATGCAGGTATTATCAAAAAAGGCTTTAAACGCAAGCGGTAAAGTTGTACGAAAAATTATCCGCGATAAAGTACCCGAACGAACAAAATTATTGAAAAACCATATCGCGAGCTGGGCGTTTGTAAACAAGGCTACCGGACAGCCTACAATTCAGATCGGGTTTTACGGATGGCAGAAAGTCCGGCAGCGCGGTAAGCAACCGTCGCACGCTAACCCGCATTGGATCGAGTTTGGGACAAAGCCGCATAAAATAACCGTAAAATCGGCTAAAGCTATGGGTTACGGTGATAATTTTTTCGGCGGCGGTGTAAACCATCCCGGAGCAAAACCGCAACACGTTTTACGTAACGCTGTATATGATAATATTTCCGAAATAAAAGCGGCTCAAACTGAATTTCTCGCCGAAATTACAAAAATTACTGACCCGCCGAAGGAAGAAAACGAGGTGCCGGAAGATGATATTTAATTTAAATCAATATAAAACCAAAGATTTTATTGAAATTCTTGTAGCGTTTATAGATCAATATCTCCCCTGTTACTATGAATACGCGCCATCAACCGCCGCGCCGCAACTATACGCGGTGGCGAACGGTTTCCACGAAAGCGATATTAGTTACGGGTGTTTGACTAATTTTTATATTGATTTATACACCGATGAAAAAATACCAAACGCAACGGAAAACCTCGAAGTAATAACGGATAAGCTGCGTTCGGCGATTGCAAACGAAATATTCACGAAACCATTGAGTTTTTACGCGCACGTCGGCGTTGACAACCGTATCAACGTTCACGACAAAGAATTTGATTTATGCAACAGAAAAATAACTTGCACGGCAAGAATATTTTATTATTAGGGGTGTTAAAATGCCAACAGTAAAAAATTTAACTGTTGAATCGGTTAAAAAAATACAGATAGACGAAGGATTGATCTTTTTAAATTTCGGCGTAACTGGTAAAGAAAGATTATTCGCGCCGACGCGCGGCGGCGGCGAGTTCAGCGTGACCAACGCCGTAAGGGATATAGAATTTGACGGTCGGCGGGGAAAAACAAAAAATATGCAGGTTGTCGAGGAGCAGGCGGCGATATTGAAAGTAACCGTTATCAATTCGTCGCAGGAAAATCTCGCGCTCGGTATTCCCGGCGTTGAGATAAAAAACGAAAACGACAATATTATATTGACCAATTCCGACGACGGCGGGTTAATCGACCCTGAATCATATATTGATAACGTTACGATGTTCGCGAAATGCGTTGATAAAACGTATAAAAAAATCACCATAAAAAACGCGCTGCACGAAGGGGCGTTCGCGTTCAAAGCCGCGCCGAAAACTGAAAACGAACACGCGCTTGAATTTGGAGCGCATTTCAATCCGTTCGACACGACCGAAAAAATCTGGCAGATCGAGGATGTAGCGGCATTGCCGGCAACAGCACCGCCGCCGCCGAAAGAAGGAATAAACAATGCTGAAAGTTAAAATTATACCCGTTCTTGCGGGCATTGTGTCGAAAATCGAAATTCAACCCATTATAGAGCGCATGAAAACGATCGATATTTCTGAAAATCAAACGACAGAACAACAGGCGATAATCGTATTTGAACTCATCGCGGCAATCACGCCGCAGCTCGGCGCGATCGCGGAAGATATTCCGCAGCTGATCGCGCTGTACAAAGAAATATCCGTCGAAGAAGCCGGAGAACTTGATTTTATCGAAATAATCAAGGAATTATTAGGCGATAAAGGCATAATAAATTTTTTCTCTACTGCGCTGCGAGGGAAAGCAGCGCGAGAAATTTAAGTTTATTATCAAAATATTATGATTTTAATTTTATCGGCGAGCTGCCGCTGTCACATCTCGACAGCTTGATAAAATACGCCGCCGATAAGGAACTTGAACAGGTAACGTTACCGTTGTGGCTAATACATTATCTGACTTCGGAGTTGTCCGGCAAAGAGCATATTGATTACTCCGAGTACATCGGAAATATAAAAGGCAGTGTCACTACAAAAACCACAGAAAATAAATCACCCGAAAAAATCATTGAAGACATTATACCGATAGTGGAACATTACCGAAACACACAAAGGGGTGATGATTAATTTGGCAAGCATTTTTTCTTTATTCGGCGAAATTTTCATCGACAACGAAAAAGCCGACAAAAGTATAGAGCATACCACGGAAAAAGGTAAAAAAGCCGGCGTTGACATCGGTTCGGCGTTCGGGAATATCGTTAAAGGCGCGGCGGCGGTCGGTACCGCCGTAATCGGCGCGGCTACGGGACTGGCGGCGGGCGCGTTGTCAATGATAAACAACACGGCTTCGGCGGCGGATCACATCGACAAACTTTCCGAACGGACGGGCATTAACCGCGAGGAACTTCAGCGTTGGGAGTACGCCGCGAAACAATCCGACATGAACATCGACAGCTTGACAAAGGGCATAAAAAAATTCAGTTCCGTCATGGAAGACGCAAAAGGCGGCAACGAAAAAGCTGTCGCTTTGATAGAAAAGCTCGGATTGTCTTATGAAGAGCTTGCGCAGCTCACGCCGGAACAGCAGTTTGACAAAATCACTTCCGCGCTCGCCGACATGGAAGCGGGATCGGAGCGTAACGTATTAGGTAACGAACTTATCGGCAATACATACTTGGAAATGATCCCGTTGTTGAACTCCGGAAGCGAAGGAATCGCGGCGTTGAAACAGGAAGCCGACGATCTGGGGCTTGTGATGGGCGAGGAAGCGGTCAAGTCAAGCGTTAAATTCAGCGACACGCTTTTAAAAATCAAGGAATCGGGAAGCGGGCTTGTAAATCAAATCAGCGGCGCATTGGTTCCGGTTTTTCAGCAGGTAGCGGATAAAGTTCTTGAATTTATGCCGATGATCCAGAAGATGGTCAGCGATTTCGCGCCTGTGATAACGGAATTATTCGAAAAAATGCTGCCGCCGCTGTTTGATCTCGCGGAGCAGTTAATACCCGTTATAATCAATCTTATTATGACGTTACTTCCGGTTATCATGGAAATAATATCTGACATACTGCCCATTATAACCGATTTGATCGTTATGCTGCTGCCGCCGATCGTTGAAATAGCGCAAATGATTCTTCCGCTGATACTCGAGCTGATCAAGGGACTGCTGCCGCTGCTTAATCCGATACTGGACATGCTGCGTCCGATGATCGACCTTATAATGGAGCTGCTGCCGCCGATTATCGAGTTGGCGGAAATGCTGATACCTGTCATAATTGATTTGATAATGATGTTACTGCCGCCGATCATTGAGATAATATCGGAGATACTGCCGGTTCTAACTGATCTTATAATGATGTTGCTGCCGCCGATTATAGAAATAGTAAAGGCGATTTTGCCGTTGTTATTGGATTTACTGAAACCGTTATTATCCTTGATTGAACCGATATTCGGGCTTTTGAAACCGATTTTTGACCTGCTTACGCCGTTTATCGACCTTCTGGTGATGATAATTGCGCCGCTGACTGAAATATTGAATCTAATATTGCCGCCTTTAATCGAATTGATTGAAGTCGGAGTCGGCGCGGTCACAAAAGTATTAAAAGGACTCATTGATTTTCTTACAAGCGTGTTCACAGGGGACTGGAAAAGCGCGTGGGAAGCTGTCAAGGACATATTTAAATCGATCTGGGACGGATTGATAGGAATTTTCAAAGCTCCATTAAACTGGATAATCGACGGGATAAATCTATTTATCCGCGGTTTAAACAAATTAAAAATCCCTGATTGGGTTCCGCTTGTCGGCGGAAAGGGATTTGACCTCAAAGAATTTGAAAAACTGCGTATCGGGCTTGAATACGTACCCTACGACGATATGCCCGCGCTGCTGCACAAAGGCGAACGTGTGCTTACCGCGTCGGAAAATAAAGAGTATGATCAAGCCAAAAGGGAACTGTCCGAAAAAGTCGGCGAAAACAATATTATTATAAATCTGTATTTAACCATTGAAAATTTCATCAATTCGTCCGACAAGGATTTGAGCGAATTGATCGACACCATCATGGAGATGATACAGGAAAGAATCAAGCGGAAAGGGGTTGTGTTCAATTGAACCTAAACGCATTACATGCGTTCGAATTTAACGGGACGCGCTCCGATCAGTGCGGGATTGTCATAAAAGATAAAAACGCTTTCAACGTGCCGGCGCGGGACGTTACAAAACAGAGCATACCAGGGCGCAACGGCGATCTGATCATCGACAACGGGCGGTATTTCAATATCGATGTTGTTTATAAATGCACGATCGTTAATTTTGAGGGCAATATTAACAATATCAAAAATTGGTTACCGGCTTACAGGGGAAAATATTTGATACTGACAGATACATATAATCCGGACGTTTTCCGGTACGCTTCGTTCTCGAACGCGTTCAATTTCGCAAATATAAAATTCGGCACGGGCGAGGGTGACATCGTTTTCAACTGCAAGCCGTTTCAGTATTTACTGACCGGAAACCAACCCGTCACGCTGACCTCCTCGGGGAATATATCAAATCCGACGAAATACGACGCGCTGCCGCGCATAAAGGTGGTTGGCAGTGGAAATTATCACTAACTGTAAATAACGCGCTGTACGCGTTTACGGGCGTTTCCGGACACATCGAAATTGACAGCGAATTGGAATCAGTGTTCAAAGACGCGGAACTGCAAAATAACAAGATGACGGGGTATCCGTTCCCGACGCTGAAACCGGGCAATAATTCGGTATCTTGGACGGGTTCTGTTTCACAATTGATAATCACGCCGAGGTGGGTCACGTTATGAAACCAATCCTGTACAACAAAAACGAAACCGTTTTTACCACTCTCGGTTTGGGCGTGCTGAATGAAACAATAAGCTGCGTCGGCACGGAGGAACGCAACGGGATCATTGAGGCGGCGTTCAAATATCCGGTTAACGGCAACCTTTACGATAAAATAGATTACGACAGTATCGTAAAAATTAAAATAAACGAAACTTCAAAGCCGCAGTTATTCCGGATTTACAAAATTTCAAAACCTATCGACGGTATCGTGACATACGACGCTGAACACATCAGCTACGAGCTGAACAAAAACCCGATCGCCGCGCTGACCGTCAGCGGCGACGCACAATCGGCGTTGCAGGGCGTTCTAAATTCCGCCGTCGTGCCGCACGGTTACACCGCGCGGAGCGATATTTCGGCAAGTAAATTTTATAAGTTCACGCCGCGGAGCGTCCGCGCTGCAATCGGCGACATACGCGACATTTACGGCGGCGAGCTGGAATTCGACAACAAAGAAATCATCCTGCACGCAAACCGCGGCGTTGACACGGGCATTATTATTTCATACGGCAAAAACCTGACGGGCTTCAAGCAAGACTTTGACGTTTCGGGCGTGTTCACGGCGATTTACCCTTACGCGGTAAAGGAAGATGAAACAACGGTCACGCTGCCGGAAAAATATATCTCCGTGCCGGGCGCGGGCGACTATTCTTATATCCGGGCAATGCCGGTCGATCTGTCAAGCGAGTTTAAAGACGACGAGCTGACCGTCGCCGCTTTGCGGCAGAAAGCGAACGAATTTTTGACGGGAAGCGCGCCCATCGGCGAGGCGATGAACAATATCGTCATATCTTTCGTGCATTTGTGGCAAACCGAGGAATACACCGCCAACAATGTTGGCGTTGATATCGCCGCGCTGGAAAGCGTCAATCTGTGCGACATCGTCACGGTTCGTCATAAATTATATAACCTCACCGCGAAGGCGAAGGTCATCAAGACGAAATACGATGTTTTGAAAGAGCGGTATATTTCAATCGAACTCGGCACGTCGAAAGAGGATTTGTCAAACTCGATCACGAAGGTTTACGAGGAGAGCAAAAAGGCGAAAGAAAAAGCGGACGAAGCCTCAAAAACGGCTAAAGACGCTTCAAAAAAAGTCGATTCCTTTGACGTGCGGATCACAGACGCGGAAACCGCCGCCGGCAAAGCGTCGAGCGACGTTGCGGAAATGGTTCTTGAAATAGGTAAATTTGAGGTTCGCCTCAAACACACCGAAGATTCTATCGACGGTATACCGTATACGATCGAAGCGGTCATACTCGCGGAATTGACCGACACGACGGGTTTGATCAAGATGTTCGTCGAGGGGAAAAATTACGTCACTAAACCGCAGGCGGACGGAACGTATTTGCAGATTCAAAATTTATACGCCGGCATTGAAACGTTTATAAACACCGCGACCGGACAAGCGGCGGTAGTATCGGCGGCAAGCAGTACGTATCAAAAAAAATCGGACATGAACGATTATGTGCTGACAAATTCGTTGAACACGAGTATCGGGCAGTACATCGACAGTGTAGCGGGTACCGCGAAGATCGTTTCGGCGGCGACGGGGACGTTTCAAAAAATATCAGACATGGGCGGGTATTTGTTAACGTCGAACCTTGATACCAGTATCGGGCAGTACATCGACGGCACGGCGGGTAAGGCGAAAATTGTTCTGGCGGCAACGGGGACGTTTCAAAAAATATCAGACATGGGCGGGTATTTGTTAACGTCGAACCTTGATACCAGTATCGGGCAGTACATCGACGGCACAACGGGTACGGCGAAAATTGTTCTGGCGGCGACGGGAACGTTTCAAAAAATCTCGGATATGGGCGGGTACGTAACAACAACCACGCTGAATACCAGTATCGGACAGTACATCGACGGCACAACGGGTACGGCGAAAATCATTTCCGCGGTAAGCGGAACGTATGAAACCAAAACGAACGTCAGCGCAATATCGCAAACGGTCACCAGCCACACGGCAAGTATCAATCTTGTCGTAGGCGCGGGGAAACTTGTCGGCACTTCCGGCGCGGTCAGCGCAAGCGTTATTGTTACGGCGATCAACGGAGCGTCAAGTACGGTAAAAATCACCGCGGATCATGTTGACATCAGCGGACTTGTTAAAATATCAGACTTATCCGGTAACGGTACAACAACGATCAATGGCGCGAATATAAAAACGGGAACAATATCTGCGGACAGGATCGATGCAACAACTCTAAGAGTTCGAACTATATTTTCAGAAAATGGCGATATGGTATTCAAATCATATGGAGCGACTGGAAACTATACTTCAGCCGTATATATAGGCGGCGAAACTTCGGCTGTTGGTGATATTCTCTTAAAAGCATCAGGCTGCATATTTATAGGTAAAAGTAACGAAATGACTAATACCAATAATTTTTTAATTGATATTTCTAACAGACAACTGTACGGGAAAGCTACTTGGGATATTGGGACAACGGCATATAAGATAAACAACATCTATGCAAATAATATAGGTAATTCATCAAACCGAATTAACACGATGTATGTAAATACATTAAATGTAAACACACTCGAAGGCGCATTTACAATGCCTAACATAAACAAACTAACAAGCGGAAGTTATTCGGTATTAACCCGGCGATAAAGTCATTCGGAGTTCAAAAAGAAGTGTTAAGATAAGAAATATGGAAAAGGAATTAAACTATGAAATACGAAAATTAAGCCCCAAAGAGCAAGAGGAAGTACGCA
>WREN01000091.1 GCA_009779295.1 Oscillospiraceae bacterium
AAGAATAGAAGATAAAGCGACCGAACAGCTTCAGGCTATTATCGATTTGTATATTAAATAAAAATTATTATGGAGGAAAAAATATGAAAAACAAAATCTCAGCGATTTTTTTGATCATTTTCATGTTAGCGGTATTTATTGTTAGCTGCGGAGACAACAATTCCAAAAGCGGTAACGAAACCGAAAGCGGTAAACCGGGTGAAGAAACAATAGCGCCGGAAGCAGAAAAAACGCTTTTTGACGTTATGAAAGAATTACCGGAAAGGAATTTTGAAGGCTACGAATTTATTATAATAACGCGTGAAGAGGCCAATATTTATTGGTATACGCGCGATGTTTTCAGCGCGGGAAGCGACGGAGAACCGATAAACGACGCGGTTTACGAACGCAATATGCTGCTTGAAGAGAGATATAATATTAAAATTAAAGATTTGCAGGCGTCGGCTCCCGCGGCAACGGCAAAAACTCTTATGCTCGCCAACGACGACGCGTTTACGGCAGTCACGGACGGAATACAGGCGCTTGCCGTTACGCTGGCGAAAGATCATTATTTAGCTGATTATAACACCATGCCGGGAATAAAACTTGAAAACCCGTGGTGGGATCAGGCGATGGTCAGAGATATGTCTATAATGCACAGGCTATATTTTGTCACCGGCGATATTTCAATCATGGATAACGAAGGGACATGGAATATTTTATTTAACAAAGACATAATAACCAATTTTACCCTCGAAAGCCCGTATGATCTTGTAAACAGCGGAAAATGGACGCTTACGAAAATGCACGAACACTGCAAAGCGGTTTCCGCGGACGTTGACGGCGACGGCAAAATGACGCATCCGACCGACCGTTTCGGACTTGCTACGGAGGAATACAACAACTATTCATTCTGGGTCGGCGGCGGTATGAAAATAACGGCGAAGGATAAGGACGATCTGCCGTATCTGACGATGTACAGTGAAAAAAGCGTAAACGTATTAGAAAAGGCGCTTGCTTTGAACCTTGATAAGAATATAACTATGAATCATAATATAGTTTACGACCAAACATTCTCAGCCGGTAATATATTATATCAGCTTGTGGGTATGCGCGTTCACCCGGTAAACAGGCAGTACGACATAAATTACGGAATCTTGCCGCTGCCGAAATACGACGAGGCGCAGGATCAGTATTATACGACGTTCAGCGCATATAATCTTACGGCTTATTCCGTGCCGATAACGGCGACAAATATGGAGCGCACGGGAATATTGCTTGAGGCGATGGCCGCTGTATCGTATTACACATTAACTCCGGCATATTACGAAATCAGCCTGAAAGGCAAAATGCTGCGCGACAACGAATCCGGACCGATGATGGATATGATCCTCGCGAACCGCGCATATGATATGGGATTGATATTCAACTGGGGCGGAACATTGACGATGTTCACGGATATAACTAACGCTTCAGGTTTTGATTTTACTTCAAAATACAACGCGCTTGAAGAGAGAGCAAAAACTGAAATGGCGAAATTCATAGAGGAAATATCCTGATGCGAAAAATTTTAATTCCTTTTTTAACATTAATAATTTTAACAATTTTTATAAATGCTTTTGAGAACAGTTATTATATAACAAGCGAAGAATTGGCTTCGGGACTTGAATATAAAACGATGCACGCTGAGAATCAACGCGCATTTGTTTTCGAGTATACACCGAACAAAGACGTCATGCCTGTCATAAGTTTCGGTGATTCCGTATACGGGCGCGTTACGATGGGCGACATGATTGCCGGCACAAACAGTGTATGTGCCGGTATCAACGCGGATTTCTTCAGTATGCAGACCGGCGTTCCGATGGGTATTCTAATAAATAACGGGCGGTTATATTCGTCGAGCGAAACCGCAAACGCAATCGGATTCCACGCAGACGGCACTGGCGCCATATATGGCGCTATAATCGGACAGCCGGATTTGGATGTTACCCTAAGTATCAACGGCAGGGAAGAGAAAACCGAACATTTCAATAAATATCCGACAAAGTACGGCATTTATATATTAGACAGCAATTATTCCGATTCAACTAAAAGCACGCTGCCGTCAACCGAGATAGTCGTGAAACTTGACGAGAATCAAATCTTCACTCAATGGTGCGACATAACGGGAATCGTTACGACAGTACACCGTGACGTCAAGAACAGCAAAATCGAAGAGGGTAATCTGATTATCTCCGTTGCGAACGAAAGTACGTCGTTTAAGAATTATCAAAACGTCAAAGTCGACGATGAAGTAAAGATTACCATTCGGTGCGACGAACGATGGAAAGACGTCGTTTCCGCTGTCGGCGGCGGAGATATAATCCTGAATAAAGGAATGAAGCCGGACGGTATTCCCGATGAAGAACATAAAAGATTGAGCAATCCGCGTACCGCCGCGGGTATCAAAGCGGACGGAACTGTTATCTTCTTTGCGGTGGACGGACGCAGACCGAATTACAGCAATGGGCTGACGTTGGATGAACTGGTTTCGGCAATGAAAAATCTCGGATGCGTTGAGGCGATCAATCTTGACGGCGGAGGTTCGACTACGGTTATCGTCAATGATCTGCTGCAAAACCGTCCGACTGACGGCGAACAACGGAAAATATCTGATGCGATTTTATTTGTTAACACAGCCGTTTCAGATGGCATACCGCAATACGCGAAAATCAAGCCGAATTCGCCATATGTGCTGTCAAACGGCGGGAAAGTAAAGTTAGAAATAAATATTTTTGACAGAGCCTATAATATTATTGATATGGTTCCGAAGAATGTTGAGTATTCGCTTAGTAACGAAATCGGCGTTATCGAAGACGGTATTTTTACAGCGACCGTAAATTCCGGCAGCGCGATATTAACGGTGGTAGCAGACGGAATCGAAACATCAACGGTTATAACGATTGTCCCCAGCCTTACGGATTTTGATGTTATACCCGAGCGCGACCGGATACCGTTCGGCGGCGAAATGCAATTAAATTTCAATGCCTACAATAAAACTTATCCGGTTTACGCAAGCCCGGAGCGATTTGATATTACCTGCGACAGCGGTTATGTTGACGAAGCCGGAGTGTATCATCATGAAGGTTACAAAGATTCCGCGACAATTAAAATCAGTTACGGTTATAAAGTGCAGTACATCACGTTCGATGTGACCGACATCCCGTCGCCTTTTGCAGACACAGCGAACCATTGGGCAGAATCGGATATAATCGCGGCATACGCACACGGCATTATAAACGGCGAATCGATTAACGATGTTTTGTATTACTACCCTGAGCGGAAAATAACCCGTTCAGAGTTCGCGAAAATGCTTGCCGTATATTGCGGATTTGAAATCGAACCAAACGATACCGAATGGGACGCGCCGTATATCAACGCCGTACTGAAAGCCGAGTTAATGCAAGGGAAGTTAATGCCTGACGGAATGATTGATTTTTCCGGCGGTGATTATATCACGCGCGCGGAAATGATTTATGTGTTGGCACAATTTATTGAAAGTGATACGGTAGAATTGGAATTTAAAGATATATCATTAATCCCCGATTGGGCGGTTGACAGGTTTAAAGCCGCGGTATCAAGCGGGTTGATAAACGGCTATATTGATAACACGATTCGTCCGAATTTAGAAGTTTCGCGCGCGGAAACCGCGTCGATGTTTATCAGACTAATAAAATTAAAATAGGAGATCACAAATGGGAAATAGCATAACTATACCGAAATATTCATTATCCGAGGAACTTATCAACGCAATCCTGCACGGCATCGGTGCGTCGTTGGGAATAACGGCGCTCGTGCTTTGCGTAGTTAAGAGCGCGATACACACAGGCGCGAAAGCCGTCGTTTGCAGTTGCATATACGGCGCGTCGCTGATTGTTTTATATATGATGTCAACTATGTACCACTCGTTGAAACCAAACCGCGCGAAGAAAGTTTTCAGGGTAATCGACCATTGCAGCATATACTTTTTGATTGCCGGAACCTATACGCCGTTTACATTGGTAGCGATCGGCGGCGCGTGGGGCTGGGTATTGTTCGGTATAGTCTGGGGTTGTACGGCGTTGGGCATAACCTTGACCGCCGTAAACATACAAAAATTCAAGGTATTTTCGATGATCGCGTACATCGCCGAAGGCTGGGTTATTCTAATAGCGTTCAATCAGCTTCTTAAAGCGGTTGAATTCGGCGGAGTGCTATTACTATTATTAGGCGGTGTATTGTATACAGTCGGCGCGGTTTTATACGGAATAGGCAAAAAGATTAAATATTTCCATTCGATATTTCACATGTTCGTACTTGCCGGAAGTATTTTGCATTTCTTTTCCATTTTCTTTTACGTATTATGAGAAACGTTGTTTGTTACCTATCGATGATAGCGTTGGGCTTGTACATCTCGGCGTATCAGCACGTGTTAATCGACATAATCACGGAATACAATTTGCCCGGCTGGGCGGGCGGATTTTTGGTTTCGTTACACTTTATCGCGTCGTTTTTGTTTCCGTTCTTCTTGGGAATGTTAGCCGACCGCATAGGGCGCAAACCCGTCATAACCGGATGTTTCATCATGCTGCTGCTCGGCATGACGACCGTCGTAATATTCGGTAACGTATGGCTTTGCGGTTTCGGGATATTTATAATCGGCGGCGGATTTTGCGTCATTGAGAGTAGTATGTCAAGTCTGCTCAGCGAAACGAATCCGGGCAGCGAAATAAAAGTGATGAACCTCTCGCAGATGTATTTCTGTCTGGGTGCTGTAATCGGACCGCTGCTTGGAATGATTTTTTATAATTGGTTCGGGAATTGGCGCAGTGTTTACATATTTATCGGATTGATTTTTTTGATTTGTGTAATTCTATTGATATTTCAAAAACTTCCGAAACCTATTGCAAGAGCGGATTCGCTCGTTAAAACAGTCTTCAAAAATAAATATTTTTTAATTCTCATGCTTACGATGTTCATCTACGTCGGCATTGAAGAGGGCGCGGCGTTCTGGGCGGGAGAGTTCATCAACGTTACGTTCGGAACGGCGACAATTTCGGCGTATTTTCTATCCGCGTATTGGCTCGGCATGATGCTCGGCAGACTTATCGCAAGTTACGTGAAGAAACATATGAAACAACTTACATTATACGGCGTTTTGCTCGCGCTGATATTTTTCAGCGGAATGATAATTTTCAAAGTCGAAATCCCGGTCGTGATATGCTTCTTCATGGTCGGGTTTGGGATTGCGCCGATTTGGCCGCTGATAGTCGCGTTAGGCACGAAAGCGAATCCCGAAGCGCCCGACACCGCGGTCGGGGTGTTGTACTCGGCGGGCGCATCGGGAGCGGTAGTGATGCCGTTCTTCTTGGGCGTTTGCAACGACTTGCTCGGTATGCGGCAGGCGTTCGTGATTATGCTGGTATTGCTCGGAGGGTTGTTCGCGGCGTTGATGGTAGTGTTAAGGAAACGTACTTATAGTAAGGAGTGAAATTGTGAAATTACTAAAAAATATAAGCGAAATAGACGAAAAATTGTATACAAAACCTCGTAAAGTTAGAGCTGTTTTATTAGATGAAAACGATAATATGGCGTTAATGTATTTGCCGAAATATAAATATAATGATTCAAACGATTTGTATATGATTCCGGGAGGCGGTATTGAAGGTAACGAAAATATTGAAAAAGCATTGGAACGAGAAATGCTTGAAGAAACCGGTTGCTATATTGACATCATTGAAGAACTCGGGTATATTGAATGTGCCGAAGATGAGTGGGCGGCAATTACATATTATTATTTAGCTAAGGTTAAAGGCGAAAAGGGACAACTCCAATTGACGGAACATGAAACCGAATCTAAATTCAAACTTCAATGGCACAGTCTTGAAAAAGCATTAGATTTTATTGCCAATCAAGTAGTAAATGATACAGCAAAATATGTTAAACTTCGCGATAAAATAGTAATTTCAGAAGTTATTAAACGTTTGAGTAAATGAGGTGCATAAATGAGCGCAATAAAAGACATAACCCTCGCGCAGTACGGCTACGACAAAATCAACTGGATTAAAAGTTACATGCCGATACTGAACATAATCAACGACGAGTTCAGCGTGACCCAGCCGTTCAAAGGCAAAAAAATCTCGATGGCGATTCATCTCGAAGCGAAAACCGCGTATCTCGCGATGACGTTGCGTTCGGGTGGCGCGGAAGTCTATGTGACGGGTTGCAATCCGCTGTCAACGCAGGACGACGTCGCGGCGGCATTGGTGAAAGAGGGTTTCGAAGTCAACGCGTGGCGCGGCGTGAACGACGAAGAATATGCTACACATTTGAAAACCACGCTATCTCTCTGCCCGCACGTTATGATCGACGACGGCGGCGATTTGACGGAATTACTGCACGACGAATGTAAATCATACGCCGCGAATCTCATTGGCGGCTGTGAGGAAACGACAACGGGAATCCACCGTTTGTTTATGCGTGAGAAGCAGGGAAGATTAGAGTTCCCGATGATCGACGTCAACGATGCAGACTGCAAGCATTTGTTCGACAATCGTTACGGCACGGGGCAATCGACGCTTGACGGAATCATCAACACCACAAACCTGATGATTGCGGGCAAGACCGTCGTCATTGCCGGTTACGGCTGGTGCGGCAAAGGTATCGCTATGCGCATGAAGGGAATGGGCGGCGTTGTTGTCGTGACGGAAATTGATCCCGTGAAGGCAATCGAAGCGGTCATGGACGGCTTCACCGTCATGCCGATGGATAAAGCGGCGGAGATCGGCGACGTTTTTATTACCGTGACAGGTTGCTGCGATGTAATCCGTTCGGAACATTTTAAAATGATGAAGGACGGAGTGATACTCGCGAACTCCGGTCACTTCGACGTTGAAATCGACAAGAAAGCGTTAGCGGAACAAGCCGTTGAAATTTCGCAGCGCAAGCCGAACATTATGGGTTACCGCATGAAAGACGGGCGAATCCTCAATCTGATGGCGGAAGGCAGGCTCGTCAATCTCGCGGCGGGCAACGGACATCCGGCAGAGATTATGGACATGAGTTTCGCGATACAGGCGAAGAGCCTTGAATATTTGATAAAGCAAGGCGGCAAACTTGAGAATAAAGTTTACCAAGTGCCGAAGGAAATCGACAACAACGTCGCGGAATTGAAACTGCAATCCATGAATATAAACATAGATAAATTAACTCCTGAGCAGGAAGAGTATATAGGATGGTAAAATGAAAATTTTAGTTATCGGCGGAACGCGGTTTATGGGCAAGCATTTAGTTCGCTCATTGATCGCGGACGGGCATGATGTGACTATAGCAACACGTGGCATTACTCCCGACAATTTCGGACCTACGGTCAACCGCGTCGTTATAGACAGAACCAACGTGGACAGTATAAAAACTGCTGATACATAAGATGTTGTGTTTGACAGTCTTGCATACTGCTCAAACGATATTAAAGCCCTCTTGGATAATGTCAAATGTGAAAGCTATATTTTCATATCCACAACGGCGGTTTATGATAAGCATCTTAATACAAGAGAAGAAGAGTTCGAACCGTTATCGAAGCCGTTAGTTTGGTGCGGCAGAAGCGATTTCCCATACGATGAAATAAAACGTCAGGCGGAGTGCGCCGTCGCGCAGGAATACGCCCATATCAAAAGTATTGCTGTACGACTCCCGTTTGTTATCGGAATGGACGATTATACGAAACGGTTGAATTTTTACGTAGAACATATCATCAATGAAAAACCAATGTTTATAGACAATTACGAAGCGCAGATGTCGTTTGTGCGTTCTGATGAAGCGGGGCAATTCCTATCTTTCCTTGCGGAAAGCAACTTTACCGGCGCGATAAACGGTGCCAGCGAACAAACGATCTCAATAAAAGAAATATCCGAATACTTAAATAAGCCTGCAATTTTATCAAATGATGGAGATAAAGCGCCGTATAACGGAGAAAAAGAATACAGTATTAATATAAATAGAGCAAAAAGTCTTGGATTTACATTTACACCTTTGAAAAATTGGATTTATGAATTAATTGATTATTAT
>WREN01000092.1 GCA_009779295.1 Oscillospiraceae bacterium
AGCCGGAACATAATTATTATATATATCCGCCGAACGTTCACGCTACGCCCGAGGAATCGTCTGAACTTGACAGTATCGACTGCGACGTTATGATTGCGTGCGGAGCGGGGACGATCCACGACATTACAAGATACGCCGCGCACAAGCGTAACATTCCGTTCATTTCATATCCGACCGCGGCCAGCGTCGACGGATTCGTCTCAAATATCGCGGCGATGACCGTTGACGGACGCAAGAAAACGCTGCCGTCAACTCCGCCAATAGCTTTATTCGCCGATCCTGCGGTGTTTTCAACCGCTCCAAAGAGATACACGGTGTCCGGAATCTGCGATATAATAGGGAAGTATATTTCGCTTTTCGACTGGAAATTCGCTTCACTTCTCACGGGCGAGGAACTTGACTTTGAACTAATAAAAATGCTGGAAGATATTCTTGAAAAGATTAAAAATCCGGAAAACATCATAGATATAATGGAAGGATTGATAAATTCCGGCATGGTGATACAATTGCACGGCAATTCAAGACCAGCTTCAGGTGCGGAACATCATCTTTCGCATTTTTGGGAGATGAATCTGCTTAACGATGAAACCGGTGCTTTGCACGGCGAAAAAGTAGGGGTAGCCACGCTTATGATGCTTGAGAAATATAAAAGTGCGGATAAAATTGTATTAAAAAATAAACCTCTCGATCATAAATATCTCGAACTTGTATTCGGTCCGCTTACCGACGGGATCATCGAGGAGAACACGCCGTCACCGTTGGACGAATTATCGCAAGAGGTTGTCGATGAAAAAATACCGGAAATCCGTGCGTTGATTGAAGAGCTTCCCGATGTTGAAACCATTAAAAAATATTACGAAAAAATCGGCGCACCGCAAACGTTAAGAGAACTCGGTTTACCTGACGACGAGGAATTTATCAAAAAAACATTCGAATTTGCCCCATATGTGCGCAAAAGGCTTACATTATTAAAGATTTTATGATATAATATGAGTGTAATTTATGATAAAAAAATATTTATTTCCGGACAGATATTTTGACGATATATATTCAATAACAACCGAATTGTTGACAAAACTCGGCATAAAAGGATTAATTTGCGACATCGACAACACTCTTGTGCCGTATGAGATCGCTGTCCCGACGCCCGATGTGAGTGAATGGATCTGTAAGATAAAAGAAGCGGGTATGCAGGTATCGTTTGTTTCAAATAATAATATCGAGCGTGTGAATGAGTTCAACAGGGATTTGCAATTTTTCGCGTCTGCCGACAGCATTAAGCCGTCCAGACGGAAACTGCGCGCGGCAATGGCGTTTATGGGTACGGATAAAACTAACACGGCTGTGATAGGCGACCAGATTTTCACGGATATATTCGCGGGTAAGCGGTTGGGGTTATACACGTTTTTAGTAAAACCCATAAAGGACAAACGAACGCTGTTTTTTAAAATCAAACGAATGTTTGAGAAGTTGATTTTGAAGATGTATTTGAAAATGTGATAATAATTAATGGGGTTGATGAGAATGAATTGTCCTTATTGCGGAATTGAAATGAAAAAAGGTATGATAACCGGCGACAGACGGGGAAAAGTCCGTTGGGAAAATGACGGTGAAAAATTAAATCCAATTGAAAAAATCTTTACTGAAAAAGGTTGTATTGAAGCCTATTATGGCTTTGATAAATTTTATATTGCCGGTTATTATTGTGATAACTGCAAAAAAATTATAATTGACGCAAAACTGAAGTAATATCATTTAAAGAAAGGTCAACACCATGAACACACACCCACTCTTCGGCCCCGGCGGCAATCCTGACAGTTTTTACGCGGCGGGATTGAAACACACTCGCGAAGCCCCGAAATGGGTGAGCGACTTCGGGCTTGACGTATATGAATATCAAGGCGGGAGCGGTTTATACGGCTCGTCCGAAACATTCCGTAAAATCGGCGAAGAAGCGAAACAGAACAATATTGTCATGTCCTTGCACGCGCCGTATTACATTTCGTTGTCGGGTATCGAGGAGGAAATACGGTTGAAAAGCATTTCATACATCAAGGACAGTGTTCGCGTCGCTAAACTTCTGAACGCTTACATCATCGTCATTCATGCCGGCAGCACCGCGAAAAACGACCGCAAAACATCAATGGATTACGCGAAAGACACGCTATATAAAACGCTGGAAGCGTTGCCGGATTTAAATGTCCGTATCGGACTCGAAACGATGGGTAAGATAAATCAGCTCGGCACGCTTGAGGAAGTCATCGAGCTGTTCGCAATGGACGAACGTTTATATCCCGTTATTGATTTCGGTCATTTGAACGCGCGGAACATCGGGGGATTGTTTCAAACCGCTGATGATTACAAACGCGTGTTCGACTCCGTGAAATACAAAGCCCAACCGTTGCACTGTCATTTCTCGAAGATCGAATTCACAAAAGCCGGAGAGAAAAAGCATCTGACGTTCGAGGACAAAATCTTCGGACCCGAGTTTGAACCGCTGATCGAAGCAATCCACAGCGAAAAATTATCGCCGTGCATTATTTGTGAGTCTGACGGAACTATGGCGGAGGACGCGCTTACAATGAAAAATTATTATAAGGAGTTAAAACAAAAAAATGAACAGACTTGAGAAATTAGTAAAAAAAATACCGGACGATATTGACGGCGTGTTAATTACGTCGCCGATGAGCCAACTGTACTTGACGCAGTATAATTTTACCGACGGATACGTTTTGGTGACGCGGAACAAATCGTATGTTTTCGCGGACGGTCGCTATATCGAAGCGGCGAAGAATCAAATTACGGATGGTTTTGAAATTGTTTTGCTGACGGGCAAGCAATCCGAATACTTAGGCAAAATATTTGAAAAAGAATCGATCAAATCATTGGGGTTTGAAGATACAAAACTCGAGTGTTCCGCGCTTGAAAAACTTAAAGAAACTTTCTCTGAAATGGAATTCAAACCGATCGGAAATCTAATTTACAAGTTGAGGGAATACAAAGACATCTGCGAAGTCGAAAAAATAAAAGCGGCTCAGCGTATAGCTGACGCGGCTTTCGACCATATTGTAAATATGATTACCCCCGAAACAACCGAAACCGAAATTTCGCTCGAATTGGAATATTTTATGCGCAGGAATGGTTCACAGGGAACAGCCTTCGATATAATAGCCGTTTCGGGATCCGCTTCGGCGCAGCCGCACGGCGTTCCGCGTAATCAAAAACTGGAACGCGGATTCTTAGTATTAGATTACGGCGCGGTTGTTGACGGTTACCGCTCGGACATGACGCGCACAGTTTTCATCGGCAAAGCGAACGATGAGGAAGTAAAGATTTACAATACCGTGCTTGAAGCGCAATTGAAAGCGTTGGGATTTATCGCTCCTTACGTCAAAAGTATGGATGCGGACAAAGCGGCGAGAGATGTTATCACTAATGCAGGCTATGGCGAATATTTTACACACAGTCTCGGACACGGCGTAGGGCTTGAAATTCACGAAGGACCAAGAGTAGCGGCGAACGCAGCCGACGTTATACTGGAGTCCGGACATGTAATTACGGTCGAGCCGGCGATCTATTTAGCGGGCAAATTGGGCGTAAGAATTGAGGATATGGTCTTGATTACTGAAACCGGCACAGAAAATTTAACAACTTCACCGAAACATTTAATGGAAATTTTATAAAAGCTATTGCAAAATTTTGTTTTATGGTGTAAAATAAATATAATACTAATCACAATCAATTTGGAGGTCAAAAAATAATATGATAAGTGCCGGAGAATTCAGAAACGGCGTAACGTTCGAGATGGACGGAAACGTAATGCAGATAATAGAGTTTCAGCATGTAAAGCCCGGGAAAGGCGCGGCGTTCGTCAGAACGAAACTCAGAAACGTAATTACAGGCGGGGTTGTTGAGAAAACATTCAACCCTACGGATAAATTTGAGAACGCGTATGTCGAGAGAAAAGAAATGCAGTACCTGTACAGTGACGGGGAACTTTACTATTTCATGGATATGGAAAGTTTTGAGCAGTTACCTCTCAACGCGGACAAGCTCGACGATAATTTTAAATTCGTCAAAGAAAATATGATGTGCAAAATAATATCCTATAAAGGGAATGTTTTCGGCGTTGAGCCGCCTATGCACGTAGAACTCGAAGTGACGGATACCGAACCGGGTTTCAGGGGCGATACCGCTACAAACGCATCGAAACCCGCTACGCTCGAAACGGGGACAATAATAAAAGTGCCGTTATTTATAAATGTCGGCGACATTTTGAAAATTGATACGAGAACAGGGGAATATATTGAACGTGCATAAACGTTCGAAAAACGTACATAAAATTTTATAGGAGGATAATAATATGAATATTAATGAAAGAGCGTCTTATATCAAGGGATTATTTGAAGGTATGGACCTTGATATGTCAAAAAAGAAGAACAAACTATTGTCGAATATCGTATTTTTGTTAGCCGACATGGCGGAAACGGTGGAGGATATCAAAGAAGAAGTGGAAGCGCTTGACGAAGTCGTTGACGATATCGACAAAGCGGTCGAAAAACTCGAGGATTTTGTGTTTGAAGATTTTATGGACACGGACGATGAAGAGGAAGACGATGACGACGATGAAAACAGCATAATCTGCGATTGCGGGGCTGTAATTGAACTCGACGAAACGACCGATCCGTCTGATATAGTTTGTCCGAGCTGCGGCGAACATATCGATTGCGAGATAATTCTGGACGATGAAGATGAAACGGAAAGTCAAGTTTAAACATTAAACGGGCATGTTGAATTACATGCCTTTAAAATTATTAGGAGAGTGACAAAACAATGGACAAAACATATTACATGATAGGCAACGCGCATCTCGACCCCGTATGGCAATGGCGCTGGACAGAGGGTTACGCCGAAACGAAAGCAACATTCAGGTCGGCGCTGGACAGAATGAACGAATACAAGGATTTCGTATTCGTCTGCGCGGCGGCGGCGATATACGAATGGATCGAGGAATGTGTTCCGTCGATGTTTGAGGAGATCAAACATCGCGTAAATGAAGGCAGATGGATTATCGTAGGAGGCTGGTGGGTACAGCCGGACTGCAACATTCCGTCGGGCGAATCGTTCGTGCGGCATGGGTTATATTCGCAGAATTATTTCAACAATAAATTCGGCGTAACGTCGAAAGTCGGGTATAACGTCGACTCATTCGGGCACAACCAAATGTTGCCGCAGATTCTCAAAAAAAGCGGCATGGATTACTACGTCTTCATGCGTCCGGGCGAACATGAGAAGCATTTCTCGACGAACATATTCAAATGGCTCGCGCCGGACGGCAGCAACGTTCTCGCGTTCAGGCTGAACAACGCGTACTGCCTGAATTTCAAAAACACGGATGAAATGCAGAAGATGATCAACGACAGCGATAAAGGTCACGACGATAAATACGATGAAACCATGATATTCTACGGCGTTGGTAATCACGGCGGCGGTCCGACTATCAAAAATATCAATTCCATAAAAGAAATGCAGGAAAAATACGGCGCGGATAAATTTTTGTTCAGCAATCCGGAAACTTTTTTCAAAAAGATTATCGAAAAAGGTTATGATATTGAAACGCTGAACGACGATCTGCAGCATCACGCGAGCGGATGTTACGCGGCGTGTTCGCTTATCAAAACGCTCAACCGCCGCTGCGAAACGAGTTTGATTGCCGCGGAAAAATATTCGGTGTTCGCGAATGTTATCGCGGGCAAAAGTTATCCGCTGGAAAAATTCGGAACAGCTTGGAAAAACACGCTGTTCAACCAATTCCACGATTCACTCGGAGGGTGCAGCATAGAGGAAGTCTATGACGACGCGGCTTTGTTCGCGAACGAGGCGCTTAGTATAGCTGCGAAAGCTGAAAACTCAGCTTTGCAGACGATCTCATGGCAAATCGACACGATGACGCGCGAAGAATATCCGGTAATTATTTTCAACCCGCATTCGTGGGATATCGAAACAGATATCGTAATTAACAAGCAATGCGCGGGAGTGCTTGACACTGACGGCAACGCCGTCGCTGCACAGCATGTACATTCGCCGACGGAAAGCTGCACGTGGCGCAAGGATACGCTGTTCCGTGCGTCAATTCCGGCAATGGGGTATACTACATACTACATGAGCGGCGATTCGAAAGCAGTCGAAAACACACTCCGAGCTGAAAATCTCACGCTCGAAAATAAATACCTAAAGATCACGTTCGAAGGTCACACAGGCTATATCCGCGAAATGTTTGATAAAGAAACCAATTCAGCGTTCCTTGACGGCAACGGAGCCGTTCCGATCGTTATCGACGAGTTTGAACACGATACATGGAGCCACGCGCGGAATTTTTTCACTAAAAAAATCGCCCGGTTCGGCGACGCGAAAATCGAATACTTAGAAAACGGTCCGGTGAGAGCGACCGTCAAAGTGACGAGCAAATATAACGGTTCCGTTTTGACGCAGTATTTCATGCTCGGCGCGGAAGATAAATTCTTAACCGTGAAAGCTGAAATCGATTGGCACGAGAAGCACAAAATGCTGAAATTATGCTATCCGGCGAATGTTACCGCCCCCGAAGCAATCTATGAGATACCCTACGGCAATATTAAACGTCCGTGCGACGGCGAGGAAGAGAGCGGTCAGCAATGGATGATGGTTCGCGGCAAAGATTGCGGCATGGCGTTGATAAACGATAACAAATACAGTTTCAGCATTGAAAACAATACTTTAATGCTCACCGTTGTGAGAAGCCCTATCTACGGCGACCACGGCGGTCCGCGCACCTCGGAAAGCGTGTTTACGGATCAGGGCGCGCATGATTTTAGATATATTGTCATGCCCTGCGAAGCGGATATGCAGTACAATAAAGTAATCAAGCTCGCGCAGGTTTTCAATACTCCGCCGGCGCATATAATTGAAAACCGCCATCAGGGCAGGTTAGCGCAGGTTTATTCGGGAATGAAAGTTAAACAGGGCAGCGTGATCGTTTCCGCCGTTAAAGCGGCTGAAAATAGTAACGGCTACGTAGTCCGCGCTTATGAAACCGACGGTACAGATACGTGCGCCGCTATAGATTTGCCGTTGTTTAACGTTACAATTGAAACATGTTTCGGCGCGTATGAAATAAAAACGTTTTATATCGATGCCGGAAGCTATAGAGAAATATTAATGACCGAAATGGGTATTTAAATGTAAAAAAAATTAAAATAATTACGAAAAGCACTTGTATAATTATATAATTTAGA
This sequence comes from Oscillospiraceae bacterium, assembly GCA_009779295.1. Classification (GTDB taxonomy): domain Bacteria; phylum Bacillota; class Clostridia; order Oscillospirales; family CAG-272; genus WREN01. The sequence continues at coordinate 7,275 of WREN01000092.1, forward strand.
GTAAAATATAATTTATATAAAATATTTTGGAGGAATAAATATGTCAGTAAAAATTGGAATTAATGGTTTTGGCCGCATCGGAAGGCAGGCATTCAGGCAAATGTTTGGCGTTCCGGGCTATGAAGTAGTCGCAATCAATGATATTACCAGCCCCGATATGCTCGCGCACTTGTTGAAATATGACTCAGCGCAGGGAAGATATGACGGTCATACGGTTAAAGCTACGGAAAATTCGATAGTTGTCGACGGCAAGGAAATATTAATATACGCGGAGAAAGAAGCGAAGAATATCCCGTGGGGCAAATACGACGTTGACGTTGTGCTTGAATGTACGGGTATTTACACGACCAAAGCCAGTTGTGTCGCACACCTTGAAGCGGGCGCGAAGAAAGTTGTAATATCCGCTCCGGCTGGGAATGATCTCCCGACTATCGTTTTCAGCGTCAATGAAAACATTCTCACGCCTGAAGATAAAATCATCTCGGCGGCTTCGTGTACGACGAACTGCCTCGCTCCGATGGCGAAAACGCTCAACGATTACGCGCCGATCAAAAGCGGTATAATGACGACCGTTCACGCGTATACAGGCGACCAGATGGTTCTCGACGGACCGCACAGAAAAGGTGATTTACGCCGCGCGCGCGCCGCAGCTTCGAATATAGTTCCGAACTCAACCGGAGCCGCAAAAGCGATTGGGTTAGTAATTCCTGAATTGAACGGCAAACTTATCGGTTCGGCTCAGCGCGTTCCCGTTATAACAGGCTCAACGACGATTCTCGTCGC
>WREN01000093.1 GCA_009779295.1 Oscillospiraceae bacterium
ATTTCCCTCTCGATTATATACGGACCTGTGTAATTTAGTTCTTTTAATTTTCTGAAAACGCCCGGGAAATTCGCTTTCCCCTGACCTAACGCAACTTCGTGACCCAAATTTTTACCGGTCGTCGGATATAAGCCGTCTTTGCAATGCGTATTGCGGACGTACTTTCCGATAACATCAAGCGCGTCAACGGTGTTCGCTTTGCCGTAGAGGATTAAATTCGCAGTATCGAGATTTATACCAAGGTTGCCCGTTCCGACTTCTTCAATCGTGCGCAACAAAACTACAGGGGTTTCCTGACCAGTTTCGAATAAGAAGTATTGTCCGCGCGAATTTAAATAATTGCAGAGATAACGCAATGCGCTTACCACGCCTTGATAATTAGGGTCATCCGGATTTTCAGGGATAAATCCGACGTGCGTGATTACATCCGTTACGCCCATATTATAGGCGAAATTTGCTCCCGATATAAGCTCGTTCAATCTGTGGGCGCGGTATGCGGGAGGAACGATTCCCAACGTAGCCGGGCCGTCGTAGAAATTCCATATGCTTGGGCCAGACCATGCGGCCCATACGGCCGTCACTTCTACGTCGTATTCCTCTGATAATTTTTTAATTTTCGCGGAATGTTCGGGCGTTTGCATGGTTACGTCTCCGCAAATCAACTGGCACGCTTTCAGTTCTGTGTCGGCAGCCTTTTTGAATGACGCTTCGATATCTACCCCTTGATGATAACCGATTACCGATCCGATTTTGTTTTTTAACATTTAATTTTCCTCCTAAATTTTTTCTCCTAAGATTTTTTTATATTTATTGTAAAAGTTTTGATACTCGTGGTTTTCGATGCTGGTTCTTGTTTCGCGCATCAGCGAATTGTAAAAATATAAATTGTGCAGGACGGCTAAACGCATACCCAGCATTTCTTTGGCTTTAAACAAGTGGCGGATGTAAGCCCTGCTGTAATATTTACACGCCGGACAGCCGCAGTTTTCGTCGATAGGCGTGTCGTCGTCGAAGAATTTTTCATTGAGGATGTATAGGCGACCGTTCCACGTGAACAGATTCCCGTGACGCGCGTTTCTGCTCGGCATGACACAGTCGAAGAAATCTATGCCGCGGTTAACCGCTTCCAATATGTTCAACGGTGTGCCGACTCCCATGAGGTAGCGGGGTTTGTCGATTGGCATGTGCGGCTCAACAACGTCGATTATACGGTACATGTCCTCCGTCGATTCGCCGACCGCAAGCCCGCCGATAGCGTAGCCGTCGAGGTCGAGTTCTGCAATCGCCTGCATGTGTTCGATACGCAGGTCCTCATACGTTCCGCCTTGGTTGATTCCGAACAGCATTTGAGAGGGATTCAACGTTTCCGGTAAACTGTTCAAACGCGACAATTCAATTTTACAGCGTTCGAGCCATCTAAATGTGCGATCACATGAGAGTTTTACGTATTTGTACTCCGCCGGGCTTTCGATACATTCGTCGAACGCCATCGCAATCGTCGAAGCAAGATTCGATTGAATCCGCATACTCTCCTCCGGTCCCATGAAGATGTGCGCGCCGTCAATGTGCGACTGGAATTTTACGCCTTCTTCTTTGATTTTGCGAAGTTTCGCGAGCGAGTAAACTTGGAAGCCGCCGCTGTCGGTCAGGACGGGACCTTCCCAGTTGAAAAATTTCCGAAGCCCACCGAGTTTGCGGATGAGTCCGTCGCCCGGACGGATGTGCAGGTGGTATGTGTTCGACAGCTCCACTTCGCAGCCGATTTCGAGCAAGTCCATAGTCGATATGCCGCCCTTGACCGCGGCGCTTGTGCCGACGTTCATGAATACGGGGGTTTGGATCGTGCCGTGGACGGTTTCGAGCGAGCAGCGGCGGGCCGCGTCGTCGGTGGTGATGATTGTAAATGGCATGGTGGTTCTCCTAAAAATTGTACTGTAGAAAATGATTATTTTGTGGTATTTTTAATTTCATCAAGACTTTCAACGTATAATGAAATCTCCCCACATTGCGGACAAATAGCAACTTTGGGTTTTTCTATCCTTTTAGCAAAAATTTTTGTGTTTGAGGCAATTTGAATCCCATAACCGCCGCGTTCGACTTTAATATCAAATCCTTCTTCCATATCACTTTGACAACGATAACACTTTCTCATGTTCATTCCTCCTTTCCATAATTGAATTTTTTACCTTCTAATTTGATATTTTACTCCTGTGATTTTACTTTGCGTATATCGTAACGCCAAATGGCGATTATACTTGATATCGAATTACATACTTCCGTTATCGCGCCCGTGTACATAGCCGCTGATATATTATAAATAATCATAATACCTTGAGCTAACAGCGATGTTCTTCGAACCCATTTCATATCGTCCTGCCATGTGCCCCAAGTTTTTGATACTGTAGCAATAAACGGGATAATACTTAAAATATTCTGCCACGAGAAATATGTAGAAATAATGAGCGCAACTTGAAATATTACTAATATTTTAAGCGATGGTTTTAAATTTTTCTTTTTGTAATAATAATATACTAATCCGCGGATGAGCGTTATCGAAAATAAGATTGCCCCGGTGTATTTTTCTGTCAGTATATATTGTAAAATGAATAATAATGTGCCGACCGTTTGAATTAAAAGGAAGTTTTCTTTTTTGCGTTGCTGCATTGATATAACGGATATTATTAAAGTTATTATTCCGAGTATTTGCACGAAGATGAGATTATACATTTATTGCCTCATATTCTTTTGTAATCAACAACGCTAAATTATCAAAATCATCTTTGCATAAGTTTGAAAAATAAAAACAAACTCCAACGCATTTTTGATATCGTATATTATCAAAAGTAAATCCCGCTCCGCATTTGCAATGGCTGTTACACGATTTGCAACTATAAGCGCTCAAAATATCGTTTTTGATTCTGTCACTGCATGAACTTAAAACATCCCGATAATTGTCTATATTCCATAAACAGGCTTTTATCCGCCACCATTCATCGGTACATTCTACTGTATACAGAACTCTTTGCGGTTTTTTATTTGAAAATACACATCGCCAGTATTTATTTGAAGCAGCATATCTTACTTGCGATTTACAATTCATTTTACGCCCAAGTTCGATAAAATAAAGTGCTTCTTGATATTTTTCTACCGGTAATATTTGTATCATTTCATGCGGCGTTTTTCCTGTATCATTCATAATTACTACCTCTTAAGATGTTTGGATAATTCGTTATCAATCCAATCATAAACAAAACCTATTTCTTTTTCGTAATCACTTTGAATTTCAAAATACTTGGCATTAGATTTCTCACAAATTTCTTTTTGGGTTTTATTTTCTAAAATATATAACTCTACTGTATCTTTATCGTTAATATTATCTCTCTGTTCAATGACGGAACGATATTTTAAAACTTTTGATTCAAAATACTTCTCAATGTATGATGTTGAAAATCCTAAATAAAACGAAATAACATTATATAGGTAATCGGCTTCAAGTTCTTTGATTTTTTCGGGGAACAAGTAGGCTCCTTCTATTATAAGATTCTGATTATTTTCAACACACGTCATAATAATACCTTTTAGTATAGGCCACAACTTTTCACCAATCAGTTCCAAGCTATCTGTAGGAGTGAAACCGCATCTAATATCAGCGCGGAATAATCCCATTTTTAAATGGTCAATAGATAGAGATGGATATTTATATTTTTCAAGTAATTGCTGAGCCATGAATGTTTTACCGGCATAACCTACGCCGCCTATTAGAATAATCATTTTATTATCTTTCCTTTTATGAAATTTACCTCTTGAACTGCCGCTCGATATCCCGTTTTGTCAATTCAAACGCGACAGGTCTGCCGTGCGGGCAGTATTTTACGTTCGGCTCGGTCAGCACCTTCTCACAAATCCACTTGAGGTGGTCTTTTTTATCGTCCTGCCCAGCTTTGACGGCGGCTTTGCAAGAAGCCTGATATAACGCCTTCTCGTATATGACGTCGCGCGAATTGTCGGCTGTGCCTGTTCCGGCGGAGAGGTTGCCGATGAGCGTTGTCACCATTTCGCTGACCGCCGCGCTGTTGATTTCCGCGGGGTATTGCGTTATTGCCAGCGTTTCGCCGGAAACGTTGTAGTCATATCCGATCGCTTTAATTTCTTTCTCGTAATCGCTGACTGCCGCCAATTCCTCCGCGTTCAATTTTATTTCGATAGGTATCAACAGAATTTGGTTCGGCTTGTCGCTACGTTTCATGTTCGCGCGCATTTCCTCGAAGATGATGCGTTCATGCGCGGCGTGCTTATCGATCATCACCATTCGGTCGGAAAGTTCAATGAGGACATAGGAATAAAACGTCTCACCGATGATTTTATACTGCGGTAATTCTAATTTTTCTTGCGCAGGTTTTTCTTTAACAGATACAGGCTGTGGTTTTACTTCTGGTAAAACATCCGGTTTATACTCAATTTCCGGCGGCGATGGCGGAACTATTTCCTCATACGCGATATCCGGAGCTTTGAAATAATCACGGATTTCTTTTTTCTTCTCCGGCGGATTCACGAAAGCGTTCAACAAGTTTACGTCACTTACGGTATGCGTGGTAACGTCGTCGCGGTTGAATTCCATTTCCGGGCGCTTCACTTTGTTCAGCAGCGCGTCCCTGACCGCGCAGTATATGGCGTTGAAAACCGTTTTCTCGTCGGAGAATTTCACTTCCAGCTTCGCGGGATGGACGTTCACGTCGACATACGCGGGGTGGATTTTGATTTCAAGCAGGCACGCCGGGAATTTATCCGACGGGATGAACGAGTTGAACGCCTGTTCAAGCGCCGCCATCGCGGTTTTACTCTTGACGTAGCGGTTGTTGATAAAGAAATTCTGGTAATTGCGATTCCCTCGTACGTAATCGGGGCGACCGATATAGCCCGTGATTTCGATTCCCTCGGTGAAACTCTTGACTTCTATCAGCTTTTTCGCGAAATCGCGGCCCAGCACAGAATATATCGTGTTTATTAGTTTCCCGTCACCCGTAGTGCTGAACTTTTCTTCGTTGTCGATTATATATTTTATCGAAATATCCGGGCGCGAAAGCGCGATCTTCTCCACGACAGACGTGATAGCCGCAGTTTCCGTGATGTTCGACTTCAAAAATTTCCGTCTTGCGGGAACGTTCATAAACAATTCCTCGCAGATAACCGTCGTACCATCGTTAGTACCCGTCGGGAGGATCTCGCTTATCACGCCGCCGTCGCTGACCATGAGCGTTCCGGTATCTTCGGACGCGGTCTTGGTGATGATCTTCATCTTGCACACCGACGAAATAGCCGCGAGCGCCTCGCCCCTGAACCCGAGCGTTAAAATTCCGTCGAGGTCGGACGCGTCGCGGATTTTGCTCGTGGCGTGACGCGAAATGGCGACAGGCACATCGTCGGCAGTCATTCCTTTTCCATCGTCGGTGACGCGCATCAGCGAAATACCGCCGCCGCGGACTTCAACGGTAATAGTCATAGCGCCGGCGTCGATGGAGTTCTCCATGAGCTCTTTGATGACCGAAGCCGGACGGTCGACAACTTCGCCCGCCGCGATCAGGTTCGCGACCCTGAAGTCTAAAACGTTGATTATTCCCATAATTTCATTACCCTTTCTTTGAGCGGAAAATCTTATTCAATCGAAAATTGTGTTTTTTCTTAGACTCATCCGCCTCTTTAAATTTTTCTGCGAAAAATAATTCCGTACCGCAATAAGTGCAGAATCTTTGCGAATCGTTATCGCTTTGCATACATCTGGGGCATTTTTTCATTGTTAAACCTGCTCACTTTTACTTTTCTAACTTGCTTAACGGATAATAAGTACCGCCTGTTGGATTTTCAATCAATGTCCATCTTTTATATTTTTCTTCAGCTATACCAAAAAATGCAAATCGCGCGACAGGAGGATTTTCATCATCGTATTCAGCCGAAATATGTCCGTCTGAATAACCCCAAGCGTAATAGTACATATCCGCTTGAAGCACAAACACTTCTCCCTGTAAAAAATGAAAAATTTCGCTCTCGACCCATTCATCGTTTATAATTTGCTGCGCTTTTTCCACGCTGAAAGAATCCTCGAATGTCACGGTTCCGCCCTCTTTAAAATATAAGTCATATCCCTCTTGCGGATTATCCGGAGCACAATTTCCGCGCATATAAGTGGGATACACTTCCGTAAGTTTCAATTCCGCGCCGTTCATATCGGGAATCACGATTGTTATCGTCATTGCAAGCGATTCATCCATACTGTTTTTACATGAAGCAAATAATAATACGAACAGCAATAAAATTAAAAGTTTTTTCATACAATTTCACTCCGCAATTTTCTTCAATTCCTGCACGATATTCCACGCGTCCATCGGCGAAATCAAATTCACGTCGATTTTTTTGAGTTTCGCGAGGATTTCGTCCTTTTTGAAATCCTCAAACGTTACGTTCGCGTTTTCTTCAATAGTTGCCTGCCGTGGCACACGGCTCTGCTCCTCCAGAGTTTTAAGTATCTCCTTCGCGCGGCGAATAATCTCATTCGGCACGCCCGCGAGTTTCGCGACTTCGATCCCGTAGCTGTCGTCCGCCGCGCCCGGAATGATTTTGCGCAGGAAAATCAACTCGTCGCCGCGTTTCTTGGCGGCGATGTTGTAATTCACCACGCCTTGGAACTGCGATTCGAGATCGGTCATCTCGTGGTAATGCGTTGCGAACAGCGTTTTCGCGCCGATTTTCTTGCTCTGCGTGTACTCCGCGACGGCGCGCGCTATGCTCATACCGTCGAACGTACTCGTCCCGCGTCCGATCTCGTCGTAGATAATCAGACTGCGCCGCGTCGCGTTCTTCAAAATGTACGCGACTTCGTTCATTTCGAGCATGAACGTCGACTGCCCCGAAGCTAAATCGTCGCTCGCTCCGACACGTGTGAATATCTTGTCAACGATTCCGATTTCCGCTTCTTTCGCTGGAACGAACGAACCCATTTGCGCTATAATCGCAATCAGCGCGACCTGCCGCATGTACGTGGATTTGCCCGCCATGTTCGGTCCGGTTATCAACATCAAACGGTTGTTGTTCACGTCGAGCACGGTATCGTTCGGCACGAAATTATCGGCGAACTTTTCAACGACCGGATGCCGCCCGTCCTTGATTTTGATGACGTCGTTGTATTCGATGTCTGGCTTGACGTATTTGTTGTTGGCGGCTACTTCGGCGAGGCTCAGATACACGTCGAGCAGTGCGAGTTTCACCGCGCTGGTTTGGATACGCGCGACGTTCTCGGCGACTTTCACACGCACGGTGTTAAACAGTTCGTACTCCAGTGCGACGGCTTTGTCCGACGCGCCGAGCAATGTCAATTCGATTTCTTTGAGTTCGGGCGTGATGTAACGTTCGCAGTTTGCGAGCGTCTGCTTGCGGATGTAATTCTGCGGAACGTTTCCGGTATACGATTTCGTGATTTCTATGTAATAACCGAAAATTCGGTTGTAACCGATTTTCAAATTGCGGATACCGGATTTCTCGCGTTCGGTATTTTCAATCCGCTCAACGGTTCCCTTGCCGTCGGTCATAATCGAGTTGTATTCATCCAATTGCACGTTGTAGCCGGCTTTTATAAATCCGCCTTCGCGCACGGAAAACGGCGGTTCCTCAACGATTGCTTCGTCGATGAGGGTATATATATCTTCAAGCTCGTCCAGTTCGTTGTAAATGTTTTTGAGTTCGTCGCAAACGCTGTCCTCAAGCAGCGTTTTCATCTTCGGTATCGTTGAAATAGTCGCCGCGACGGCGCGCATGTCGCGTCCGTTCGCCGTACCGTAAACGATTCGCGTCATTATGCGCTCTAAGTCCAGCACACTTTTGAGCAAGTCTGAAATTTCCTCACGCAGCATGAAATTGTCGAAAAGTTCGCCGACAGCGTTTTGACGCAGGATGATTTGATTCGCGTTGAGCAACGGCTGCTCGACCCATTTGCGCAACAAACGTGCGCCCATCGACGTGCGCGTTTTGTCGAG
>WREN01000094.1 GCA_009779295.1 Oscillospiraceae bacterium
ACGGACGTGTAAGTGATGATACAAATCATGATCAAACTTACTACAAGCGAAATCGATGCGAACGCTATCAGCACAATCGTGATACCATCGATAATATTTCCGGACAGGTCAACAATGGTCGCGGCAAGGTCAGTGTAAATGACCATATCGTCATTCTCTTTGCCCTCGTTGAAATCATCGAGATAATTTAGAACTTGCGTTTTGCCGTCAAAATTGGTCGGATAGAGCATAATCATAAACGGAATTCCCGATCCGCCCATATATGAAATAATATTTTTCTTTGATGTTTCATCAAGCGGTTCCATGGTAATAATATTATTGTCTGACTCCATTTGCGCTTTGACAATATCGCTTTGTTTGGCATTTTCGATGACAAGCTCAGTCAACGCGTCGCTGTAAGCCATACCGGTACCCAAAATACCGATGGTAACATTCTCTTTAAGCCTTAAAATACCGCTGATACGAATCGTGATATTTTCGTCGCCGTCATACATTTTATTAAAATCTGAAGCCGGAAGGAAAGTTCCGTAATCGGTTTTCTGATAAAAATTATTATTTGCGATAACTTTCATTTCCATACCGATTATCTCGTCGAAACTCATTCTTTGCACACCTTCATAATCGATAGCTAACGCTCCCAAAGTAGTTACATTGACGCGGTTGAATCGGTCAACAATCAATACAACATCGGTATCAGAGACAGGATATTTTCCCGCGAGCAGATCATAATTCTTTTCGAGGTAAGAAGGTTCATTTTTGTTTAATTGAATCGGATATGACGAAAGCCGCATATTGCTCATTGCCATCATTCCTCCGCCGCCGGAAGAACCGCCGCCCGAAAGCGAAACGATTTTGACCTCATCTCCGACTTTCCGCAGTATGTTCATATTCACGATACGCGTGTAACCGATACTGCTGCAATATTTCGGGTCGATCGCGTTGAGATACGCGATATAATCATCGTCCAGTTTATTCGTATGCACAACTGTACGCGCGCTAAAATCATACGGATAAATTTCCTGCGCGTTGGTATACGCTTCACGGTTTACCATACTGGCGCGGCGTTCGTCCATTTGCGCGTGGATTTCGTCGTGGTCGATATTCATCGCGCTCTGCGATATAATAATCGGCGAATCTGCAAGCGTTTCGCTTTGGAATTTATCGATTTGCAATTGGAATCCCGTAGATAAACTCAAAATAAGAGCGATCCCGATGATACCGATACTTGAAGCGAACGCGGTTAGAAACGTGCGCATTTTTTTAGTTAAAATATTATTAAGCGACAAGCTCAAAGCCGTGATAAACTTCATGCTCGTCTTTTTTAATTTAAATTCGTCGGCTTTAGGGCGTTCTTCGTGAGGATTTGTATCCGATATAATCAATCCGTCTTCGAATTTTATCAAACGGTCGGCGTAAGTTTCCGCGATCCGCGCGTTGTGAGTGACCATGATAACGAGCCTGTCTTTCGCCACTTCTTTGATTATATCCATAATTTGCATGCTCGTCACGCTGTCAAGCGCGCCCGTCGGTTCGTCGCACAGCAGGATTTCGGGGTCGTTTGCAAGCGCGCGCGCAATCGCGACGCGCTGCATTTGCCCGCCCGACAATTGATTCGGCTTCTTATGTAAATGGTCGCCAAGCCCCACCTGCCGCAAAACTTCGAGCGCGCGTTGATGTTTCTCTTTTTTAGAAACGCCGCTCAATGTCATACCGAGTTCAACGTTGTCAACGATGCTGATATGGGTAATCAGATTATAATTCTGAAAAACGAAGCCTATCGAATTGTTGCGGTACGCGTCCCAATCGCTTTCTTTGAAATTTTTCGTCTGTTTGCCTTTGATAATAAGGTCGCCGGAATCGTAACGGTCGAGTCCGCCGATGATATTGAGGCATGTCGTTTTGCCCGAACCACTCGCGCCCAGAATCGCGACGAATTCCTTCTCCCTGAACGCGACGCTGATACCGTTGATAGCTTTCGTTTCTATATCGCCTACATGATATGATTTTTTTATATCTTTTAATTCTAACATTATTTGATTCCCTCACAGTAAAAAATAAAATTTTTCAATATTTCTTCAAATTGATTTAAGCCTTTTATAACCGTTTTCATATGTTCTTCAGGTAATTCATTGCAATATTCGTTGAACATGTCCATTTTTTGCTTCAGTCTGTTTAAAATTTCATCACCTTTTTCCGTTATCGATAACGTGACTATACGTTCATCTTCGGTAGAACGTTCGCGTTTGATTAATCCGGCTTGCTCCATTTTTTTGCACATGGTTGAAGCGTTCCCTTGATTAATATTCATTTCTCTGCAAACGCCGCTGATATTTTTGATATAATGTTGCTTGACCGCGAATAAAATAAAAGTTTGCGGCGTAGTTATATTTTCGGTGTGCAGTATCGGTTCAATAATTCTGTGGATATTATTTTTTGTGTTAAAAAATATCGCCCATAAATGGGTTATAAATATATTCGCGTCGATTTTTCTCACCTCCTATATATATTTATAGTAAATATAATATCATATAAATATGTTGTAACATACATGTTTTTGTAAATTATGTGTGTTATTTTTATTGACAAAAATTTTCCGGCATGGTATAATGAGGAATCCCCCCTGTCGCTATCGCCAACAAGTTGGCGTTGGCGACATCCCCCCTTTGACAAGGGAGGGAAAGAACGAATATATAATGGTTCCTTCTCCCCCTTGCCAAAGGGGGATACGGCGAAGCCAACGGCTGAGCCGAGGGGGATTCTAATAAAGGAGTGGATTATAATAATATGAATAAAATTAAATTTGCGGTTGTAGGCGTCGGCGGTATCGGCAGGTCGCATATCGCGGGCATAGCGAAAGTTGAAAGCGCAGTTCTCACAGCGGTGTGCGATATCGACGAAGCGGTCGCGAAACAAATCGCGGAAGAAAACGGGCTTGAAAAATACTATACCGATTTTGACACACTGCTGGTAAGCGAAGACGTCGACGCGGTCGTTGTCGGAACGCCGGACCAGTCGCATTGCGAATACACGGTTAAATCGTTGAAAGCCGGTAAACATGTTATGTGCGAAAAACCGATGGCGATGACCATCGAAGAGTGCAAACTAATGATTGCCGCGGCGCGTGAAACAGATAAACAGCTCATGATCGGTCAAGTATGCCGCAAAGCTCCGGGTTTCGTCAAAGCGAAAGAACTCATCGAAGCCGGCGAAATCGGCGAATTGTTCTATGTCGAATCCGAATACGCGCACGATTACTGCCGCATACCCGGTAAAGGCGGCTGGCGTATAGACCCCGTCCGTTTGCGCCATCCTATTATCGGCGGCGGCTGTCACGCTATAGATTTGCTGCGCTGGATCGCGGGCAATCCTTCCGAAGTTTTCGCCTACGCGAACCGTAAAATGCTCACGACTTGGCCTGTTGACGACTGTACTATAGCGGTCATGAAGTTTCCGAACGACGTTATCGGCAAAGTGTTCACTTCGATAGGATGCAAGCGCACATACACCATGAGAACGGTTTTGTACGGTTCTAAGGGTACGATCATAACCGACAACACATCGCCTGAGATAACCCTGCAAAGAGAAGTTGACGCGCATATAGAAGTCACGATGGTTCCGGTAGACATAAACAACCACAACATCGCGGCGGAAATCGAAGAACTGTGCGAAGCGATACTCATGAATACAGACGTTCTTACCGACGGCGTTCAGGGCGCGTCAACGGTAGCTGTCGGGTGCGCGATAGTTGAATCAGCCGCAACGGGAGAAAAAGTAATAATTGACTATAAATTTTAAATTTAATATATGCCTCGCGCCGATGGCCGGAATTACCGACCACGCGTTCCGCGTTATCTGCAAGGAACACGGCGCGGAATACATGGTTACGGAAATGATTTCCGCGAAAGGAATCCATTTCGGCAGCGAGAAAACCAAAATGCTCACGTATTTTACAGATTACGAACGCCCGATAGCGGCTCAAATCTTCGGAAGCGAGCCGTCAATCTTAGCGGAATCCGCGCAAACGCTTGCGCATTTTGACGCGATCGACATCAACATGGGCTGCCCGATGCGTAAAATCGTCGGCAACGGCGAAGGCTGCGCGCTGATGTTGGATCCGCAGCGAGTCGCTGATTGTATTCGCGCGGTTGTGAAAGCGGTGAACATTCCGGTGACGGTGAAAATCCGCAGCGGGTGGAACAGCGAATCCATCAACGCCGTGGAAATCGCGCAGATTGCGGAAGCTGAAGGCGTATCCGCAATCGTTGTGCATGGTCGCACACGTGCGCAGATGTACGCGCCGCCGGTTGATTTGGATATAATCCGCAAAGTCAAAGAAGCGGTCAAGATACCCGTCATCGGTAACGGCGGCATCGAAAACGCCGTTGACATTGAGAAAATGTTTAACGAAACCGGTTGCGACGGTGTGATGATTGCTCGCGGCGCGTTGGGTAATCCGTGGATATTCAGCAACAAAACACCCACGATAGAAGAACGAATCGCAACCGCAATAAGACACGCGGAATTGTTGGCGGAATTCAAAGGCGAAACGATGGGCACGCTTGAAGCGCGCAAACATTTTGCGTGGTACATCAAAGGTATCAAAGGCGCGGGAACTGCGAGAAACAGAATCAACACCGCGAAATCCATCGCCGAAATGAAAGAAATTGTATATGAGTTGAGAGTATGAATAACGATAATAACGAAATTATAATGCTGGTGAAGCGTGCCGGAAGCGGCGACAACGACGCTTTCGAGAAATTAGTTTTAAAATATGAAAATTTCATATACAATCTGATATGCCAAATGACAGGTAACGATCAGGACGCATATGACATATCGCAGGAAGTTTTCATAAAAGTTTACAGAGCTATAAAGAATTTCAGGTTTGATTGTAAATTTTCTACATGGCTGTATAAAATAACGGCAAACGCCGTTAAGGATTATTTCCGAGAGAAACAAAAACACCGAACCGTATCGCTTTCGGACTGGACGGAAGAGGATGAAAGCGAATCAGGATTCGCGGCAAACAAGCCCCCGGAAATCATCGAAGAAGATATTAATTCGCGTCCGGAGGAAGCGTATGAACGCGGTGAGATCCGTGAAGCGGTGCGCGACGCAATATTACATTTATCAGAAGATCACAAGGTTATAATAACTTTGCGCGACATGGAAGGCTATTCATACGACGACATTTCTGATATGTTGGGTATTGAAATAGGCACAGTAAAGAGCCGTTTGAACCGGGCGCGTCTTGCCGTAAAAGATTACCTGTTAAAACGGAACTTTATTGAGTATTGAACGTCAAGTTATTAAATGAGAGGTGAATAATTTATGACCGATTTTACTTGTGAACCCGCAAATTGCGGTATAATGAACGATATAATGTTCGATTATATAGACGGCGAACTGAACGAATCTGATAAAGAAAAATTCGACGAACATTTGTTGACATGCGAACCATGCAGGAAAGAATTTGAATCAAGAAAAAATTTAATATTAAATATATCGGACGCGAGATATAATTTGGAATCAAGTTTATCTGCGGCTTTAGTTCCGCAAATTAAACAAATCAAACGGCAGAATTTTTTGAAAACATTCGGAACTATTACGGCGGCCGCGGCGGTATTTGTATTAGTAACGTTAGCGTATTTCAATCCGTTCGTAAATAAAATAACAAACGATATGTCGCTTAACGAAACTATGCAAATGAATTTTGAAATGGCATACGGTATTATTGAAGACGAAATTTCCATTGAAATTGCTGAAGCGCCTATGTTAGCGCCTGAAGGCGTTTACCCTTCCACAGCGCCAACTTCGAGAAGTTCCGAAACCACGATGGTTGAGTATCTGTCGCTTTACGCGCCTGAATATGTTGATACAACAAGCGTTTTGTACATTTGTTACACAAATATAGAATTTCCGGAAGAAGTTGTTGTAGTAACCGTCAAAATTGAAACGAATTATACAGCAAATATTTTACGCAATACAAATTTTGAACTAAAAATTGAAGCGGCAGAAGTTTATACGGATTCTGTGGAAAAACCATATATTGTTATAATTGAATTTTATGATGAGGTGAATTAAAAATGGGAAAGAAAAGACGGGAAGATTCATTTTTAGGTATGCACTTTGATTTTCACGCAGGCAAAAACCAAAATAACATCGGTGAGAATTGCGCTCCCGATGTCATTGACAAGCTGTTGACGGAAGTAAAACCCGATTACGTGCAATGCGATACCAAAGGTCATAACGGTGCGACGAGTTATCCGACGAAAGTCGGCTACCCCGCGCCGAACATAAAAGCCGATATACTGCGCATGTGGCGCGACGTTACGGCTAAGCATGACGTGGCGTTGTACGCGCATCATTCAGGCGTATGGGATAATTTTGCGCTGGAACATAATCCCGATTGGGCGATAGTGGACGCTGAAGGCAATGTCAGCGACCGTATGACTTCTGTATTCGGACCGTACAAAGAGAAATTGCTTGTGCCTCAATTGCTTGAAATGGCGTTGGATTACGGGCTTGACGGCGTATGGATCGACGGCGACTGCTGGGCAACCGCCGTGGATTACAGCGAATACGCCAAAGAAGCGTATTATCAAAAATATCAAGAAGATCCGCCGAAACCGGATGATGAAAAATATCCGGAATACATAAAGTTTTGCCGTCAGGGTTTCAGGGATTATGTAAATTATTATGTGACCGAAACGCATAAAAAAGCGCCGGAATTTCAAATCGCCAGCAACTGGATGTACACGTCGTTCGCGCCGGAAATGCCGGCGATAGGCGTTGATTTCATTTCGGGCGATTATTCGCCCAACGACAGTTTGAACACCGCACGGTTTGAGGGACGCTGCTGTCAGAGCCAAGGAAAGCCGTGGGACTTAATGGCGTGGGGATTCAGCCACGGGAATCCGGTTTCATGCGTGAAAGAATACGAGCAGTTATGTCAGGAAGGCGCGGCGATAATCATGCTGGGCGGCGGATTCCAGTTCTACAACAGGCAGATGGTCGGCACGGTTCAGGAATGGGCAATACCAAGGTGGGCGAAACTCGCGGAATTCTGCCGTGAGCGCGAAGAATTCTGTTTCAAAGCGACGCCTGTGCCGCAGGTTGGGATAGTTTATTCCGAGAAGGCATTCTATAAAGGGAAAACGGATTTATTTACATGTTATTCCAGCGCGTATGTAAAAGATATGCGCGGACTACTGTATGCCGTGCTCGACAACCAATTGTCCGCCGAGATATTGATGACGCATCATTTGCTTGCGAAGAAATCGTTTAACGATTACGGCGTATTGATACTTCCGAATCTTAACACGATAGAATCGGACCTGAAAGAAGAAATATTGGAGTATGTAAATCGGGGCGGCAATTTGATAATCGCCGGGCATACGGCGGCGCAGACAATGCTGCCTTACCTTGACATCGATATAAACGGCGGCAGTGAAGAACCGAAGAATATTTATATCAACCACAACGATAGATTCGCTCCGCTGTCAACGCCGTACTGTACGGTTTCGCTGTCAGAGGGAACGATTCCTTTCGGGGAAATTTATTTCAGGGACGATTATGAAGGCGAGTCTCAAATCGCGGCTTCCATTACGAAATACGGCGCAGGGAAAATCGCTGGCGTATATTTCGATTTGGGCGATTACCAGAACCATAAATCTACAGTTGTCAGGGATTTTCTCGGCGCACTTGTGAATGAGATGTTTGAGCCGATGGTAAAAATCACGGGGACGAAGCAGATTGAAGTATCGTTGATGAATAAGAACGATAAACTTTGCGTGAATTTGTTGAACTTGACAGGGAATCATTCCGATTCGAAATACATTAATTTTGATGAAGTTATCAAACTGCATGATATAGGTGTAACAATTATGTATCCGACAGAACCGAAGTCGGTTTACATCGAACCGGAACATACCGCCGTCGATTATACATACGAAAACGGGAAAATTGAGTTTAAAATTGATTGCTTGCATATACATTCGGTTGTGGTTATTGAGTGAAAAT
>WREN01000095.1 GCA_009779295.1 Oscillospiraceae bacterium
CGTAATCCTCGCACTTCGGCAGATTAACGTCCGCTTTGATGTACAATTCGTCCGCGCAGTAGAACAACCGCGTGCCGAAATCTTCTTTGCATTTGTCGGCGAACTTTTCAACCTGCCTGATGATTTTTTTACATTCCGAATCAGTGTAAGGTTCAATCGGATATAAACCTTCGCGGTATTTCGTCAATCCCGCAGGCACGACCGCGACGCTTTCAACGCCCGGATATAATCCCGCTAGCGTTTCCATCGTGTTTGCGAGTTCGCGACCGTCGTTCAAACCCTTGCACAGAACGATTTGGCAGTTGATTTTTATCCCCGCGTCGATGAATCTTTTCATCACGTCCAGAACATTTCCGGCGAAACGGTTGTTGAGCATTTTCATGCGCAGGTTCGGATTGGTCGTGTGCACAGAAATATTCATCGGAGAGGTTTTCATCATGATTATGCGGTCGATATCGCTGTCGTCGAGGTTCGTGAGCGTGATGTAACTCCCCGAAATGAACGACATACGCGAGTCGTCGTCTTTGAAGTAAAGCGATTCCCTGAGTCCGGGCGGCAGTTGATCGATGAAACAGAACACGCATTTGTTGGTGCAATACTTTTGGTCGTCCATGAGAAACGTTTCGAATTCGATTCCGAGGTCTTCATATTGTTCCTTTTTGATGATTACATCGAACAAGTCAGGTCCGCGGTGGATACGTACACGCACCTTTTTCTCGGTCATGTAGAAGCTGTAGTCGAGGACGTCGTTGATAAGGTGACCGTTGATCGCGACGATATAGTCGCCGGCGAGAATACCCGCTTCCGCCGCCGGAGAACCTTGTTTTATATCAAAAACGATAACCATAATTTTCAGCTCTATAACAATATGAACGCGATAAACCCATCGCGTCCATATATATTATGCTTCTTTCTTAATAATTTCTTTACCGTTATAGTTGCCGCATTCTCTGCACACTCTATGCGATAAATTATATTCTCCGCATTTCGGACACTTGCTCATACCCGGAAGGTCTAACTTCCATACATTTGAACGTCTTTTATCACGTCTTGCCTTTGATGTTTTTCTTTTGGGTTCTGCCATGCCGCCCACACCTCCTGTTTACTAATTATTTCTCCAACCACTGTCTTAACACATCAAACCTTGGATCAGGTTCCGTTAAATCGCACCCGCACTTATTTTCGTTGAGGTTTTTCCCGCACTTCGGACAAAGTCCCATGCAATCGTCACGACACAGATGTTTCACAGGGAATTCCATTACTATTTGCTCAGACAACGGCAACGCAATATCAATCATGTCATTTTCTATTATTAAATAATCATCGTTGTCTTCGTTCTGCAAAGTTTTCGCGGAAGCGATAACTTTTTCAAACTCAAGCTCGTGTTTACCACCAATTCCCTCAAGACACCTTGCACATTCGACTTTGTAATTTATCGAACTTGATAATACCATTTTAATGTAACCGTCGTAATTTTTAATATAGCCGCTTATTTTTATTGGATTCTCTATACCCTGCACAGCATATTCTTCAGGCTGGATTAAATCAAAATCAATTTCTATAGAATCGGTCTCACCGTTCAATATCGGTTTCATGTCTATTTTCAAGTGAGATATGCCCCTTCTATATTAAAATATCGTAAAATATATTATACTATATTTTATTTGTTTTGTCAATATGGTAAATCTAATTTTTTTAAGATTTCTTCCGGTGATATAACTTTCACAGGCGAACCTTCAAAATAGAGTAGGGCTGGCATTCCGAAAATTAAAAGGAGAGGGCTTTAAGGGAAGGCGATATCCGTTTTCTCTGGTGTTCGACCAGCGATGATGTTGGTGGGTTCGTTTTGACGTTTGCTTATTAATGCGTATAATACTTCTCCGCATGATATTGAAACAGGCTTTTTAACATGGACGTGATGTTACTTGTTGAAACAGTCGCTCCGGCTATGGTGTCGGCATCGATACAATCAAGCTGCATGCCGTAACCTTTCCATGCGTCGAATTCAACTTTCGCGGCGCGTACCAACTTCTGCACAAAATGTTCATCCATGTATTCCTGCGTATATTCGGAGATGTAGTAGTTTGGGTTACTGTCGCCCCAAAGACCCATATTATTACCGAAACTTATAGCGCGTATTGCCGCTTCGTCCGATGATGGTTTCGTATTAAGCAGTTCGACATAGCAAACGGTATAATAGTTGACAAGTGCGTCACGGCATGTGCAGGAAACGAATGCCACTTGATACGCCGTAAACGTCGATATACTCTGTTCAAACAAGATCACCGCTTTATATGTTTCCGCCGTGCCGCCGGAGGTGTAATGGGTAAATTCAAACTCCGTGTAGTGACGCTCAGGAGCGTGACTACAGCACGTCAGACATACTACCAATAAGATGATAATAACTATTTTCATTCCGTTATCCAATGAAGCCGCGTGAAATCAATATAAGCATAATCGGCACGCCATGTCGCATAAATCTTATCTCCGCCCGCATCCTCCGGGTAAACGGTTAATTCCAATGTGTTCTTTCCGGTATAACTCCAGTTAGCTCCGGTATTATATAAAAGATTTTCATTCCAACCCAAAAATATAAGCAAAGATTTCATCAAACCGGAATAACCTCCGCCGCCGCACATGAGAAATATCGCCTTATCTTTTGGAAAAAGCTCATTCATAACCATATTGGATTCAATAAAATTCGGAGTTGCCGAAGCGATACTGCCATCTTCCTTCCATGTAAGCGCATACAGACAAGGTCCGCTATATGCTCCAGAAACGGGAAGTTGTGAAAGCGTTGCGATAAACGGGTAAGGAACTACACTGAACCCTTTAATCGTGCGAGTTAAATCCGCTTCGCCGCCTATCGCGGCAAAGTCAGCGGGATCAAAAAGCATACGCACGTCGATGTATTCAACATCATCTCTGCCAAGATAGTTGTCAATCGTATCCATGTTGATGTTTTTATCAACGCCGAACATACTGTTGCTGTCCGTTTCCGGTAAAGGTAAAACATTAACGGCAGAACAGGCGGATAAACATAAAACCATTAAAAATATAATAACCTTCTTCATATTCATTCGGCTATTATTTCAACGACAAGTTTACAGTAAGCGCTCGACGCCGTTTCCGAACATGGAGCGAGCCAAACCGTACCGTCTTCACCTAATTCTTTATCCTTTTCTATAGCCACAAGTGTGTGGTCACTATTGATAAGGTCTTTCGCAAGTTCGGTTTTGTAACCATCATTCGCGATAGCTGTCACTTTTGTGTAACCTTTCACCCCGCAAGCGTTCAGAACATCAGCGAGTTTATATCCGGTATAACCCGCTTCAACTTGCTCACCATTCCTGTTGACGGTAACGGCTGTGATTTTGTAAATCTTCAATCCGGCAAGCGTATCGTTTGTGACCGTTGTGCCGTTTACTAAGAATGAGTATGGTTCAAATTCTACTTTATCGGTTCTGTCGAGAATTTCCGGCAGAACTCCGCTCGGAATGTTACCGGTTGCGGAAGCTGTCGGATTTTTTATATCAGGCGCGTTTTCGGTCGTGTTGACAAGGATTGACGCCGTACCTTTCAAGTAATTCCCGGTAACTTTGTCGCTGCACGGAGCCATCCACGGAGAACTTGCGAATGGCGAACCGTCCTTTGTCATAGCGAGAAGTGTCGTTCCTTCGTATATCACATCGCCTTTAAGCGTGACGGTGTAACCATCGCTTGCCGTAGCTTCAAGCCACACATAGGTTTCATTAAGTCCGGCGGCTTGTAATATATCTTTCATAGCGAACCCTACGTAAGTTACTGTGGTCTCTGTACCGGAACTGTTCACAGATGTAGCTTGAACGCTGTACATTGGATATTCGGCAACGGTGTTTTGTGTTATTTCGATACCGTTGACGTAAATACTGAACGCAGGGATAGTAATCCCTCTGACTTCTTCGGCAACAAGACCGTTTGGTACAGGCGATTGATTATTTTCGCCGTCGGAACATGAGATAATACTTAACATAAGTAATAGTGCGAGAAGGATTGGTAATAGTTTTTTCATTTGTTTGGTTTTCCTTTCGGTTAATAAATATAAATTTTTATTCCAAATTGCCTGAACCGGGAACGGTTACGACAAGTTTGTTGACATATTTGACGGACGCGCCTTGATTCGTTTCCGCGATAACGCGCAGCGGACCTGTACCGTTACCCGCGAGTCCGGTGTAACCTTCATGGCTTTCAGAATCCACAAAAGGTAATCCGTTCACGGCATACGCGATGATAAGCGGTTTTCTGTTGCCGTCGCCGTCTGCGATTCCTAATTCAAATCCCTCTTTGTAGAACACACTCAAAAGGTCGTTCTTATAACCATCAACGGCGTAAACAGTAATTGCAATCGGGTCGTCTATTCCCGGAACATTTCCGGCGTAACGCTTGATAAACTTCCAGATGTCGATCCCTTCACACTCACCTATATCAAGTACCGAATACTTTTCACGCACGATCAAATCTGTCATTTCCTCAAGCTCTCCTACCGTGAATACCTGAGTCCATTCGCTGTCGTCATTTCTAACGGTGAACGTAAATTCAAAATCGAGGAACTCGCTGTAGATGTCGCTCATTGAATGTCCCCATGAATCAATTTCGTTCGCCGTTACTTCGACCGCGATTATGTCTTTAACAATTTCCGATTCGATGACAAGAACCAACGGACCTCCGTCATCATTAACAAGCGGAAATCCAATCATCACGTCTTCACCGACCACACCTTTGCCGTAAGCAAGTAACGCTATATTGGTTCTTGATTTCAATTTCGATAAAGGATATTGATAACTATTTCCTTCAGAATCGTAGAAAATAACATCACCTGCATTACTTTTAATACCGATTTCTATGAACAAATCGTAAACAGGTATGCCGCGGAAGCGCTGTTGACCATAATCGAGGGTTTTTATTAATCTCTGACGGCTTTGTATTTCGCCGACCGTGAATGTCATATTCCTCTCAAGACCTTCGCCGTAAAAATGTATGGTATTATTGGCGTAATGGTCGAGATGAGCGTAAGCGTCCGGGATAAGATCGACGGTTATTGACGTAACGTTGAATATTGAAATATCGCCGTTATCAATGAAAACCGCCAAGGGGCCGCCGTTGTTCTCAACGGTGTAATACGCGGGTTCGGATTCAAGCGTGGGATTTAATGCGATGTTTTTAATATATCCCGGATCATTACTGTTCACTACCATAGGCGAACCGTTTTTGGCGAAGGCGATAATATCTTTTCCAACTAGTGAATTTAAATTCACCGTAACTGTATCATTAAAAATCACGGTTCCGTTAGTTCCGGGCAAACCGAGGACTTCCATCAGAAAGTATTCGAGGTTGACGCCTTCATATACTGCGTTCTGATAATGATCCTTTACTCGCGCGGCTTTCTTTATATTGCCGGTAATGTTTTCACCGTAAATAATATCTTCTATGTCGCCGACGGTCATGATGTTTTGTTGTATCAAACCACCGTCCTCTCCGTTGACGGTTACAGTCAGAGTATTATTTGCAAGCGCACGGTGCGCCTGAACTTCGGTGTATTTATGTGTATTGTAAAGTACATCCTGCCCGACAATGACGTCCCTCAAGAATTTGACTTGGTTAGACCCGTTTGGATGGTTATACTGAGTTTTGCCGAACACTATACGCATAGGACCGCCGTCGTTGGATAACCCTGAAAGATAACCCGGGTCTTGCTTTGTGATGGTGTAGGGGTAATTATTCACACCGTATGCGAGTAGCACCGGATAACCTGTCTGTACAAGGTCGGCGTTCGTCGGGATATAACTGCCGTCGCCTGCGTCTACGGCGTTTTTGTTGTAGAAACCGAATGTGTCGGGATAGGACAACGTATCCACTGAAAAGCTCTCCGGCGATAAAAATCCATCGTCGGCTATAAATCTGACTAATGTTGTCCGCGATTTACTAAGTCCCATTGTTTGCGCCTCGTCCATGCCGAGATACAACAGAAGTTTGTATAAATCAAGTCCTTCATATTCGTTGACGTACCAATAGGCGTTATTCGCAAGGCTGTACAAATCTGAATATCCTATATCGCCGTCATATTGCGCAAGTTCTTCCAATTGTTTCACAGTGAAATTCATTTCGCACCCTAACGCTTCACCGCGGAATGTTATGATATAATCCGTGTACCTGCTCGAACCATATAACCCCGTATGCGTAAATCCCGGTTCGTTTTCTTCACATATGTACACATAGGCTACATTTGTAAACTTATGCTTTTTACTTTCCGAAGCATCCATGTCATACACAAATTTTAGGCAACCGTCCGAATTGTCGAGTTTGACGATGTAGCCTTCTGAACGTTCTTTCGGGTTTGCCGCATCGAACACAAACGGAGCGATATACTTTTCATCAAGCGTACCGACTCCATATGCAAGAAGATATGGTCTGCCGCGTTCATGTGCCGCGATAATATCAGCGATTGTGATGCTTGCGATCGTGACGCGGTTACTGTTTTTGAGAAGCACTTTATATGCTGTGTCAGTTAAAATTATACCATTGTCGCCTTTAGTCATGCCGGTAAGCAAATAATAAAGGTCAAGCCCTTCGTAGATACGTGAACCGTTTGAATCAGTATACACGCCGCGAAATAATCCATCGTTCCGGTTTTCAATTTCGCGCATAGACAGAGGGATGCTTGAAACCACAGCAGGGCCTTCGACGGTTACAGTCGCGCCTGCGATAGCGTCGACATTATACGGCAGCTTATCCGAAGTCGTGATACCGCCGTTGTTGATGTGTTTGTACGGACTCAGCGTAAAGTCGATACTCGTAAAATTCGGAAATATTATTGTACCTTTCGGAAGGAAAACAAATATCAATACCGTTGCGATTAATAACACTACGACGGAAGCGAGAATTATAAATTTCTTGTGTTTTTTAATGTTTTTCACTCCTTAAAAAATAAAACCGCTCCTTTAAATGAAGGAACGGCAAAAAAACACCTGAAAACAAGCGTTGTTTGACATTTCTCCTTTTCACAATGGAAGGCAAACCCGTTTCCAGATTTACCCTAACGCCCGTTTGCCATGACTTTCGTTGTAGGTCAAACGGATCGGAGATGATTCGATTTTTGTTATATACAATAGTATTATAACATGATTTGTACGTTTTTGTCAAGCGAAATATTATACTATTTATTAGTTGACATTATAATTTGATTCTTAGTAAAATGATCCGAGATAATCCGATACGCCATATTGTTTGAACAAACGAATGGCGTATTCTCCTTGGGGCTATCGACAGCAAAAATTACGCATTGATAATTTGAATGTATAATATCATATCGCCCAAAGAGGGACAACATAGTTTTTTCCCGTAAGCGGCAATAATTCTCTCGCTAAGCAGACTACACCGCCTTCTCCAATAGTAACGCCTTTTATATCATTCAGCATATCGAAATTATTTATGTCTCCCGGATTAGGTTCTGCGGAGGTTTTTATTTCTATCGGATACAACGTATTGTTTTCGTGTATCAACACATCAATCTCTTTCTGATGTCCGTCGCGCAGATAATACAAATCGACCTCCAACCCTGCATTTGCATAACTTTCAAGTATTTCTCCCACGACAAAACTCTCGAAAAAGTGTTCGCACATCGCTCCGGAACGCAAGGTTTCTGACGTGAGCCATCGCGTTAGATACGCCGCGAGTCCTATATCTAAAAAGTACAGATAGCTTGGCCGTAAACATCCTTCTGTAACAAGCGGTTATTTATGGTTTTTGTAAAACTATTCTGTCAAAAAACGCGGTAAAAGTATAAAACATTTTTGTCACTATACACATAAATAATGATGTATACTGTAAAGGGTATTTGAAATATATAGTAATATAAGTTGAAAAATGTCTGTGACCCAAAACATGAACGAAGGGTCTTACACCAAAGATTCTTCGCTTTGCTCAGAATGACGATCGGACACTTTTCTCTTATATGACTATA
>WREN01000096.1 GCA_009779295.1 Oscillospiraceae bacterium
AATTGCTCGATGGTACAACTTTAACCGTCACACCGTTTAGTATTCCGTCCGGATACATGCTCGCCGTCGGAATAGTCGTATATTGCCTTTCGATTGTATTCAAACACGGCATCACCCTGCAAATACAATCCGATGAAACTTTATAGGAGGTAATTATGCCGATCATTTTACGTCTTGACCGCGTGATGGCGGACAGAAAAATCTCCCTGAACGAGTTGTCGGAAAAAGTTGGAATCGCCAACGTCAACTTGTCAAAGATTAAAACAGGCAAAATAAGCGCGATACGGTTCTCCACGTTGGAGGCGATATGCGAAATCCTCGACTGCCAGCCGGGGGATATTTTGGAATATCAACGTAAAGAATAAATTACGCGTTATTTATCGTTCAAAGCACTTCTTATATAATCTATAATACGCTGGCTTTTCATTGATTCAGCAATTTCCAAAGGCGTATCTTTCCCGTCAGTCCAGCCTTCTTTATAGTTAAGGTCTGCGCCGTTTTCCACTAATATTTTAACAATTTCAAAAAAGCCTTTTTGAATTGCCACTGTTAATGGACATGATTCCCTGCCAGATAAATTAACATCAGCTCCTTGGTCAATCAAGTATTGAACCACATCTGCACGGTTGCTGCTTACTGCTGCACGCAACGGTGTATATTCCTTAGCTCTACATCCATTTACATTGGCGCCGTTTTCTATTAAAAATTTTATTGTTTCTAAACTTGCACTCCCGGCTGAATTCAATACCGTGGAATTATAATATTCGGAATTTATATCGGCTTTCAGTTCCGTGAGAAAATATTCCAATACGTCAATATAGTCGTTTCGCGCCGCCGCGACCATAGCTTTCTCAAATCGTTCCTCAACTAAGGGATACCCATGTTCGACAACCCATTTAACTGTATCTATATTGCCGTTTCCGCAAGCGATTTCAAGCACATCGACATACCCGCTCGTACCCATGGGTCCAACTTGAAGTTTTGCTCCGAGCTCAAACAAATAATCCGCAATATCAAGATGGTTATTTTGCAGTGCGTATGTCAGGGGCGATTTGCTTTGTGGTGTAAATAATTCATTTGAAAGCATTTCGATATCAGCCTGTTCATTCAGTAAAAATTCTACATTTTCATATTTCCCGTATGAACACGCGACGCTGAGCAAGGTTTTAGGGTATCGTATGTCATTTATTTTTACATTTTCATCACATAAAACTTTTAGAGTTTCCGCGTTGCCGAAAGCACAAGTTAAATATAAAACACTCAGTTTGTTCTCCTGTTTTATTTTCCCGGCATTCGCCAGCGTAATCAACTTACCCTGATCACCCTGTATGGCGGCTTCTATTTCGGGCTCAAGTCCGGACGGTATATTCTGCTCCGTTAATCCGTCATAAATAAGTTTTATTACAGATTCTTCACAATTCCCGTCTTTATATCCCTTAACCGCACAATTCATCGTGGTAGCAGTTATTTTTGCGCCGTGATTTATCAACGCATGAACAATCTCCCAATTGCCATTATCACGGCAAGCATAATCAAGCGCGGTATAACCAAGCCTTCCCGTAAGGTTGATATCCGTTCTTTCATCATTTAATAAAACTTTATAAAAGTTACTATATGTAAGACCAGAATAATGTATCCCTCCCTCCGGTCTTGCACCAATTGCATACATCAATAATGAGATACCGTTGTTTTTATCTATGTAATTTGGGTCTGCACCTTTCGACAATAAGTATTCGGATATAAGATATGATTTGTTTCGCATAGAATAAAGCAAAGGGACTTCATGGAGGGCGTAAAAGAACGAACCTTTATTAACATCAGCTCCATTTTCAACTACTTCTTTCACGAACTCAAGATTGCCCGAAAAAATAGCTTTGCTCAATTCATCTGTATTCAGCAAATAGAGTAAATGGCATGACGTTAGAAAATATAATAGGGTAAAAATGATTATTAAAAAGATAATTTTTTTCATTTAAATTTCCGCCGGCCTCCCGCACGAATACGCGCCCTCCGAACACGCGCCGTACAAACAACCCGGTCCGGCGTTCGCGAACAGCAGCGGCGAAACTTCTCTGACGAGTTTCAGCATCTGCACGGCAACTTCGCGTATCTCCCATTGCGCGCGGTTACAGCAGCGGAGCCCAAAGAAATTGTGGAGCGAACGCGCGTTCATCGTCATGATTATCTTCGTGTCGCAAGCGTTCGGCAGCACGAACCGCGCGTCTTCATTGGCTTTTTTTTCGGCGGCAGATCTATCCATGTTGACTTCTAAATATTTTTCTGTTAGAATATTACGTAAGCGCTCGTAATGCCGCACATCTTCCTCCATCGCTTCTTGAAATTCCGCTAACGCTTCGGGAATCGCCGCGATGTCCGGCGGCGTGATGTACTCGAAGTTGCGCATGTCAACGTAACGCTGACTCTGCACCGAAAACGACGCGATCCTGTGGCGCGTGATCTGCGCGAGCACAACCCTCGATATTCCCTCTATTCCGAACGTGTACGAAGCATGTTCAATCGGACTCTCGTGACCGAGGTCAGCGAGCATAGTTAAAAAACTATCAATTTTTTCAGGTGTAAGTTTCTCCATGAGCGTATCAATATCGCTTTTGGAGTAGCAAAGTTTCGCGGCGGCAGCGACGAGTTTATCCGCATCGGGCGTATACGCCAATAATTCAACAAGCGGCATAAAAATTTCCTTTCTGAGGTGAAATATATGAATTATTCATTCTTTTCATTGGCTTTCCGGCAAAAATATATCCGGCGCTGGGGTTTGATGCGCAACACCAACCCCGAAAATCTCTCCGAACACAGTTCCGAAACCGCGATGCTCACGCATGCGCTCGCCGTAATCGGGAATGAGATATTCGGAAAGGATTATGACGTCGGGCGAGTTACCATCGCCGCTTTATTCCATGACGTGCCGGAAGTTTTCACGGGCGATTTGCCGACTCCGGTTAAGTATTTCAATGAGAAAATGCGTGAGAGTTACAAGGATATTGAAAACAACGCAGTCTTGAAGTTGATTGAGAAGCTACCGCCGGAGTTGAAAGATGTCTACAGCGAAATTTTAAATGAAACCGATTTAAAACTCGTCAAGGCGGCAGACAAACTTTGCGCGTACATCAAATGTATCGAAGAAGAAAAAAGCGGCAACAGCGAGTTCAAAACAGCGAAAGAATCGCTGTTTAAAGTTATAACCGAAATCGATTTGCCCGAGGTGAAATACTTCATCGATAACTTCTTGGGACCATTCTATCTCACGATCGATGAAATGTAGCGATTACGGAATATTTGAGAACACCGTTGATACGCTCGCTTTTCATCAAATCAAAAGTGTTCACATCCATTTTCATTTCCGGCACGTCGAACTCAAATTCAGCTGACACTTCCCGCGCTAACGTTATATGCGGCGTGAAATTGTAATCCGGCTTGATTTGCAAAACTTCGCTGATTCCATTTTGCAATTTCGTAAGCGTGTGATTTGGTTTCACACCCACCCAGCAAATATCGCGGAATTTCCCGTGACCGGAAAATTCAATTTTGAACGGTTCGAATTTTATTTTGTTGAGATTAGAAATAATTTCGTTGTTTTTGTTTGTTTCCCCGATGAACACAAGCGTCATGTGCAGATTGTTACGCAGCGTATAATTCGCGTTCACCTGCGAACGCATAGTTTCTATTATTGACATCAAATCGTTTTTTATTTCGTCCGTGAAATTGATTCCTGTAAATAAACGCATGAAAATCATCCCTCCTGCAATAATTATAATGAATTGTTATTGATTTGTCAATATTTTTGGGGTATAATTAAATAAGTAAAAACACCCGCAGCAGCGGCGGGTGTTTTTAAAACAAAGGAGTTGCACACAAACAATGGAAGAACTATACACCGTCAACTTATTAGAACTCATAAAAGAATTTCAACTCGAGGTGGCGTATTATCCGCCCGATATTGAAGTATTGGTTTCAAACCCCGACACAAACCGTCCGGGACTGCCGCTCACGGGATTTTTCGGACATTTTGAACCGACCCGTATCCAAGTTATCGGTAAAGGCGAATACGAATATATCCTCACGCTCGACCCTGACGTTTACGCGCAGCGCCTTGACGATTTGCTTTCGCGCAAACCGCCCGCCGTTATCTGGACTTCCGGACTTATCCCTGACGATATTATTATTGAGTGCGCGAAAAAATACGAAGTGCCGGTATTAAAATCAAACTATCTCACATCTGAACTCATCGCTATGGTCGTCGCTTCTTTGCACGTCAGGCTCGCTCCACGCATAACGCGCCACGGCGTGTTCGTGGAAATTTACGGCGAAGGGCTGCTCGTACAAGGCGAAAGCGGCATAGGAAAAAGCGAGACCGCGATCGAACTTGTCAACCGCGGTCACAGATTGATTGCTGATGATGCTGTGGAAATAAAAAAAGTTTCCGCCAAAACTTTGATAGGTACAGCTCCGGAAATAATACGGCACTATGTAGAACTCAGAGGTATAGGGATTGTTGACGTGCGCAGGCTTTACGGTATGGGTGCTGTTAAAGAAACCGAAAGAATCGATTTGATTATCAATCTTGAACCGTGGATCAACGGTAAAATGTACGACCGTCTCGGCTTGGATACGGAATATACCGAAATCATGGGAATCCCGGTCCCCACTACAGTTATACCTGTCAAGCCCGGAAGAAACCTTGCCGTCGTTCTCGAAATCGCAGCTATGAACAACCGCCAGAAAAAGATGGGCTATAATACAGCCGTCGAGTTTAATAAAAAATTAATGGGGCAAATGGAAATCGAACTGGGAGAATAAATCTTCCAATTGTGTTAAAACGCACATTAATGTGTTATAATTTATAAAGTTACAAAAATTTATTCAGGAGATTTAAAATATGGTTTCACTTAATGAAAAAGAAAAGGCAATTTACAATTTTATCACTGACACGATTCGCCGCGACGGATTTTCGCCGAGCGTCCGCGACGTTCAAAACGCGTTAAATATAAGAAGTACCTCCACCGTCCATTCATACTTTGAACGGCTCGAAAAAAAAGGGTATATAAAAAAAGAATCCGGCAAAAGCCGGACTGTCAGGGTCGAACCAATTGTGAATGAACCCAAACGGACTGTTAAAATTCCTATATTAAGCCAATTCACAATCGGAAGCCCTGTGCTTGCTGCGGAAAATTACGAGGGGTATATTGATTTCCCTCATATGAATCAATCATATAACCAAAATCAATTATTCGCCCTGCGCGTAAAAGATTCTAAAGTGAACGATACCGGCATGAATGCTAACGGCATGAATGCCGATGGAATTTCCGACGGCGATATCGTGGTTGTCAGGAAAGAAAATTCCATCCGAGACGGCGACATCGCCGTGTTGCTGACGCAAAACAAAATCATGGTTGTGAAATATACGTCCGATATGGATTCCGACGAAATTTTTGTAATCGGAAAAGTTATTTCATTAATACGATTTTACGAGTAAGGGCTTTTCACCAGCGCGGCGTGCGTTCCTTGCTGTTTATCGCGGCAATCCGCAGTATTTCCGCTATGTCGGCTTCCCCCTCATTATTTGATAAATGCATTAATTTGTCCGTTTCGCGTTTTGTAGCGATACGGTCAAGAGCAGTTGCCACAGCTTTTCTGATTTCAACGTCCTCTTCTTTAATCAAATTTTCGATAAGGCTCCTTATAGTCGCTTCTTCTTTTAAGAGTCTCATCGCGCTTATTGCCGCGATCCTTTCATCCCGTTTTTTTGACGTTTCCGCAATTTTGATAATCTTGGCGGTCTTCCCCTTCTCCGCCATTTCCTCCATTTTCTCCGCTAACGTTTTCATCTCCTTATACCTGCCTTTCTTAAATAATTATAATATTTATTATAACGCCCATTTGTTCAGAGCGTTAATATACGACCGTATGCTGGCTTCAATAATATCCGTCGAAACGCTGCGCCCGATATAATCGGCGCCGCCAATGTTGATTTTGACCCGCGCTTCCCCAAGCGCGTCCGTTCCTTCGGTTATAGCCTTAATATTATATTCTTCAAGTTTGATATCTTCGTTGTTAACTCCGCTGAGCCGGTTGATAGCGTTGAACGCGGCGTCTATCGGACCGTCGCCGAGCGCCGCTTCGGATAGCTGCGCTCCCCTGCAGGATAATGTCACCATCGCCATCGCTTTCATGTTGTTGCCGCTCTGTATCTGAAACGAAACCAATTCATACACGCTCTCAAGCGTATCCATGTATTCGTTCACAATCGCCCTAATGTCCTCGTCGGTTATGCTCTTGCGGTCGGCGTAATCCTTGAAACTCTTGAAACAAATGTCTACGGCTTCGTTATTTAAATTATAACCTAATTCTTTCAACTTTTCATTGAAAGCGTGCCGCCCGCTCAATTTACTTAGCGGAAGTTTGCCTGTGGTAAGCCCTATCGATTCCGGCGTGATGATTTCGTAAGTGCGGCGGTCGTTGAGAACGCCGTGCTGATGGATTCCCGACTCATGCGTGAAAACGTTAGCCCCAACAACAGCTTTATTCGGCGGTACGCCTATACCCATAAGCGAACTCACCATTCTGCTCGTGCGCGAGATTTCCGTGGTATCGATACTCGTTTCAAAATCGAAATAGTCGCGGCGAGCGTTTAAATTCATCACGATTTCCTCAAGCGAGGCGTTTCCAGCGCGTTCGCCGATTCCGTTGACAGTACATTCGATTTGCCGCGCGCCGTTTTGAATCGCCGCGAGACTGTTCGAAACCGCGTTGCCGAGGTCGTCGTGGCAGTGCGCACTGACGATAACATTATCAGGTATATTCTTAATTATATTTTTGATAAGCGCGCCGTATTCGTCCGGCACCGAATATCCGACCGTATCGGGAATATTTATTACCGTCGCGCCGGCTTTAATCACAGCTTCGAGAAGTTCGTACAAGAATTCCAAATCGGAACGCGACGCATCCTCAGGTGAAAATTCTACATCGCCGCAAAGCGATTTCGCAAACGAAACCGCATCGACGGCGCGTTTGAGGATTTCCCTGCGTGTCGAGTGGTATTTGTATTTGATGTGTATGTCGCTCGACGCGATGAATACGTGTATGCGAGGTCTTTCGGCTTCCTTCAACGCTTCCCACGCGGACAGGATGTCGTCTTCTACAGCTCGCGCCAACGCCGCAATTACAGGTCTGCGGACGATTTGTGTGATTTCTTTCACCGCTTGGAAGTTGCCGTTCGACGACGCGGGGAATCCTGCTTCGATTATATCCACGCCTAACCTATCGAGCTGGCGAGCGATCTCAACTTTGTGCAGGCGGTTCAATACCGCGCCCGGCGTTTGCTCGCCGTCGCGGAGGGTTGTGTCTAAAAATAAAATTTTGTCCATTTGGTTTAAATTTTCTTCCTTAAAGATTTAAATTCGGGTAAATTCAAAGCCCATAAATACAAAAGTTCCATTGATTTAAAAATCTCGCGTAGACATTCATAATCTTTCTTATCAAGGTACAACCGAAAAATAAGTACCCTATAGCCGTTATGTACTTTTTTAAATCCACGCGGCACCGAAGGTAATGCAATCCCTTCTTGAAACGCAATATAACTTTCATTATTAATTGCTTCATGAACTTTTTTCATAGGTATCATAAACGGATGACCGGAACAGCATTGCGTAGTGAAATAACCCTTGCGGTTTAAGATTTGTATAGGTCGCGCAATTAACTCATCTACCTCGAAACAATTTTCATTGCGAAAGTCTGTTATATAATATCCTCCGAATATGTTGAATGTTTCTTTGTGCATATACAACGGCATTATATCGCCTCCCGTTTTATATCTTCTACGATTTTATCCAAAACCCGCTCACGATCCGCTGACGTATCGTAAATCGTAAAGCCGTATTTCATTAAATAATCCGTTGTTTCTTGACTGAATGAAATGTTATCTTCAGCAATTTCTTTTAATTTATTATCATCAAAACTATACGTCCAATCATATTCC
>WREN01000097.1 GCA_009779295.1 Oscillospiraceae bacterium
CCCGGCTCGCCGATCGACTGCGCCGCGATAATTCCCACAGCTTCACCGACGTTGACTTTGTTGCCCGAAGCGAGGTCGGAACCGTAACACTGCACGCAAATGCCGTGTTTCGCTTTGCATTTCAAAATCGTGCGGATATGAACTTTATCGATACCGCATCCGATTATTTCCTTCACCTGTTCGTCGTTGAGCATAACACCGTCGGACGCAATCAAATGACCTGTCTTAGGATTTATAATGTCGCCTATAATAAATCTTCCGAGCAATCTGTTGTTAAGCGGCTCGACTGTTTCCGTACCATCCATCAACGCCGTCACCCACATACCTTCGGTAGTACCGCAATCCTCTTCGCGGATGATGACGTCCTGCGAAACATCGACAAGCCTTCTTGTCAGATAGCCTGAGTCCGCGGTTTTGAGCGCCGTATCCGACAAGCTCTTACGAGCGCCGCGCGCGGCGATGAAGTATTCCAATATATTCAAACCTTCGCGGAAATTGGATTTGATCGGGATTTCCATCGTTTTACCGGTCGCCGAATACATCAATCCGCGCATACCGACGAGCTGTCTCATCTGCGTGATGTTACCGCGCGCTCCGGAATCGCTCATCATTTTGAGCGAGTTGAACTTTTCAAAACCCTTCTGCATAGCGATGACGACGTCTTTTGCCGTTTGTTCCCAAATCTTCAGAACACTCTTGTAGCGTTCGTCCTCCGTCAGCTCGCCGCGCTGGAAGTGGCGCGTGATGTTGTCAACTTTCCTCTCCGCGTCGGCGATAAGCGTATATTTCTCCGGAGGGATCGTCATGTCTGTAACGGACAGCGACATCGCGGCTCGCGTGGAATATTTGAATCCCATCGTTTTGATGTTATCAAGCACGGTCGCGGTCATCGTCAGCCCGTGCTTCTTGATACAGCGGTCGATGATTTCGCCCAAATCTTTCTTCGCCGTAGTGAACATAACTTCGAGGTCAAAAACTTTTTCCGGATCGGTTCT
Source organism: Oscillospiraceae bacterium (assembly GCA_009779295.1). GTDB lineage: Bacteria > Bacillota > Clostridia > Oscillospirales > CAG-272 > WREN01. The sequence goes on from WREN01000097.1 coordinate 996, forward strand.
GTCAACGAATCCCAAATCCTGCGGCAGGAGCTGATTGAAAATCAATCTGCCCAATGTCGCGTCGATGAGCTTGCTTTTCATTTCGCCGTTCACTTCGCGGGTCACCCTTATCTTTATAGGGGCGTGCAAACCAAGGAAACCGTTTTCGTAAGCCATCATCGCTTCGTTAAAATCCCTGTAAACGTGTCCCTCTCCGAGTTCGCCCGCTTTGTCAATAGTAAGATAGAACGAACCCAAAACCATGTCCTGCGCCGGAACGGTCACGGCGCGCCCGTCAACCGGCTTCAATAAGTTGTTCGCCGAGAGCATAAGGAATCTCGCCTCAGCCTGCGCTTCCGCGGATAACGGCACGTGCACCGGCATTTGGTCGCCGTCGAAATCGGCGTTGAACGCCGTACATACTAACGGATGCAACTTGATTGCGCGGCCTTCGACCAGTATCGGTTCGAACGCCTGTATGGACAATCTGTGCAACGTCGGAGCGCGGTTCAACAAAACCGGATGTTCTTTTATCACGGTTTCAAGCGCGTCCCAAACGTCGTTGTTTACTTTTTCTACTTTTTTCTTCGCGTCTTTAATGTTCGAGGCTTTTTGCGTTTCAACCAAACGTTTCATTACGAACGGCTTGAACAGCTCCAAAGCCATTTCTTTCGGCAATCCGCATTGGAACAGTTTGAGTTCCGGACCCACGACGATAACCGAACGCCCCGAATAATCGACGCGTTTGCCGAGCAGGTTCTGACGGAAACGACCCTGTTTGCCGCGTAACATCTCGGACAATGATTTCAGCGGTCTGTTATTGGGGCCGGTGACAGGTTTACCGCGCCTGCCGTTGTCGATCAAAGCGTCAACGGCTTCCTGAAGCATACGCTTCTCGTTGCGGATAATTATATCCGGGGCGCGGAGTTCTTGTAATCTTCTTAATCTGTTGTTTCGGTTAATGACGCGCCTGTAGAGGTCGTTCAAATCCGACGACGCGAAACGCCCGCCGTCAAGCTGCACCATCGGACGGATTTCCGGAGGTATAACCGGAACCACGTCAAGGATCATCCATTCGGGCTTATTGCCCGACTTCCGGAACGCCTCAACGACTTCGAGCCGTTTAATGGTTCTTAATTTCTTCTGTCCTGTGGATGTTTCAAGCTCGGAACGTAATTGCACGGCGAGTCCTTCCACATCTATTTCCGTCAAAAGTTTTTTTATCGCTTCGGCGCCCATGCCTACTTTGAAATCTTTTTCGTATTTTTCATACGCTTTTCTGTATTCCGCTTCTGTCAGAAGCTGATTTTTGACCAGATCAGTATCCTGCCCGGGATCGATAACTATATACTGCGCGAAATACAGCACTTTTTCAAGCAGACGGGGCGATATGTCGAGCAGTAGCCCCATCCTTGACGGGATCGCCCTGAAATACCAGATGTGCGATACGGAAGCCGCCAATTCTATATGCCCCATACGTTCGCGGCGAACCTTTTTAGTCGTGACCTCAACTCCGCACTTCTCGCAGGTCTTGCCCTTGTAACGCACGCGCTTGTACCTGCCGCACATACATTCCCAGTCCTTTGACGGACCGAATATGCGCTCGCAGAACAAACCGTCCCGCTCGGCTTTCAATGTCCTGTAGTTTATCGTCTCAGGTTTTTTAACTTCACCTTTCGACCAGCTTCTTATCATTTCCGGAGATGCCAGTCCTATTTTAATAGAATCAAATATATTATATTCCATAAGCTAACTCCCTCCATTATATCTCTTCGTCGTAGTTGTCAAATTCATTGTCGTCATCTTCGTATTCGTCGTCTTCGTCTTCGTATTCGTATTCGTCGTCATACGCGGAATCGAACAGACCCTCTGTCATAACGCTCGTGCCCAAATCTTCGTCGGCTACCTCGGATACATATTTGCCTTCGCTCACGTCATCTTCGTTGAGCTTGGATAATTCGATCTCATTTCCGTCGTCGTCAAGCACCCTTACGTCCAAAGCAAGCGATTGAAGCTCTTTGACAAGCACTTTAAACGATTCGGGAACGCCCGGAGTCGGGATATTATGCCCCTTGACAATAGCTTCATATGTCTTGACACGTCCGGTAACGTCGTCGCTCTTGACTGTCAGAATTTCCTGCAAAGTATAGGCCGCGCCGTATGCCTCAAGCGCCCAGACTTCCATTTCGCCAAAACGCTGACCGCCGAACTGCGCTTTGCCGCCGAGCGGCTGCTGCGTGACAAGCGAATACGGACCCGTTGAACGCGCGTGGATTTTATCGTCAACCAGATGGTGCAGTTTCAGGTAATACATGTATCCCACCGTCACTTCGTTGTCGAACGGTTCGCCCGTACGTCCGTCATATAAAATGGTTTTGCCGTTCGGTTTTATCCCGGCCAGGTGCAAACATTCCATTAAATCTTCTTCCGACGCGCCGTCAAATACGGGCGTCATTATCTTCCAGCCCAGTTTTTTCGCTGCGAGCCCGAGATGGACTTCAAGTACCTGCCCGATATTCATCCGCGACGGTACCCCGAGCGGATTCAAAACTATATCGAGCGGCGTGCCGTCAGGTAAAAACGGCATGTCTTCCGGCGGCAGTATCCTCGAAACAACGCCTTTGTTGCCGTGACGTCCAGCCATTTTATCGCCGACAGATATTTTTCTTTTTTGCGCGATATAAATTTTCACTTCTTTATTTACTCCCGGCGGCAGTTCGTCGGAGTTTTCTCTTGAGAAAACTTTTACGTCGACGACAATGCCCGATTCGCCGTGAGGCAGTCTCAATGATGTGTCGCGGACCTCCCTCGCCTTCTCGCCGAAAATAGCGCGTAAAAGCCTTTCTTCGGCGGTGAGTTCGGTTTCGCCTTTCGGCGTGACTTTCCCTACCAATATATCTCCCGCGCGGACTTCCGTACCTTTGCGTATTATACCGTCCTGAGTCAGGTCTTTCAGCGCGTCGTCGCCCACGTTCGGGACTTCACGCGTTATCTCCTCGGGACCTAATTTCGTGTCGCGGGCCTCGTGCGAATATTCCTCTATGTGCACGGACGTGTAAACGTCGTTGCGCACAAGTTTTTCGTTGATCAGAACGGCGTCCTCGTAATTATATCCTTCCCATGTCATAAAACCGATCAAAGCGTTTTTGCCGAGCGCGATCTCGCCGTTGCTGGTTGAAGGTCCGTCGGCTATTACCTGCCCTTTTTCAACATGATCGCCCTGATCGACGATCGGACGCTGGTTGATACAAGTACCCTGATTCGACCGCTTGAACTTGATTAATCTGTAGACGTCTTTTTTGCCGATGGCGTTGCGTATTATGATTTCATCCGCGCGGACTTTTTCAACAACCCCGCTTTCCCTCGCGCAAACGACTACGCCGGAGTCCACGGCGGCTTTATATTCCATACCCGTTCCTATTATCGGAGCGTCTGTTACCAGCAAAGGAACGGCCTGCTTCTGCATGTTCGAACCCATGAGCGCGCGGGAATTGTCGTCGTTTTCAAGGAACGGGATCATGGAAGTAGCGACCGAAACGACCATTTTCGGCGAAACGTCCATGTAGTCAACGCGCGAAACGTCTGCTTCGATAATTTCAGATTTATAACGCGCGATAACTTTTTTGTTTACAAATCTGTCGTTTTCGATCGGTTCATTCGCTTGCGCGATTATATAACCGTCCTCAACGTCAGCCGTCATGTAGACAATGACGTTTGTAACCAATCCTGTCGCCTTGTCGATCCTTCGGTACGGCGCTTCGATGAAGCCGTATTCGTTAATGCGCGCGTAAGTCGCGAGATACGAAATCAGACCGATATTCGGACCTTCAGGCGTTTCTATGGGGCACATCCTGCCGTAATGCGTGTAATGAACGTCGCGCACTTCAAACGACGCGCGTTCGCGCGACAGTCCCCCCGGTCCCAAAGCGGATAAACGGCGTTTGTGCGTAAGTTCCGCGAGAGGGTTGTTCTGGTCCATAAACTGCGAAAGCGGCGACGATCCGAAGAATTCGCGTATTGCCGTCACGACGGGCCGGATGTTGATCAGCGCTTCGGGAGTCAATGATTCGCTGTCCTGGATAGTCATGCGTTCTTTGACTATTTTGTCCATGCGCGAGAACCCGATGCGCAGTACGTTTTGCAGAAGTTCGCCTACCGAACGCAAACGGCGGTTCCCCAGATGGTCGATGTCGTCAACTGTGCCGATCTCGTGAGAAAGGCATACAAGATAATTGATCGACGCGAATATATCGTCTTTTGTGATGTGTTTCGGAACAAGCTCCGCGGTTCTGAATTTGATGTTCTCCCTGACTTTTTCATTGTCGCCTTCACAGGTGTTGATGATGTCAAGCAGAACGCTCAGCTTGACTTTCTCGTTGATACCCATGTCCTTGAGGTCGTAACCCAGAACGCTTTCGGGATAAACCATCCCGTTTGAAAACACTTTGATTTCGTTGTTATTCTCAAGCCGCAGGTAAACTTCGTTTACGCCGGCGACTTCAATATCGCGGGACATTGCGGGAGTTATCTTCTGACCGGCTTCATACAGGAACTCGCCCGTTATCGGGCTTACGACCGAACGCGCCAGCACGTGACCTTCGATGCGTTTGCCTATCGCTAATTTTTTATCGTACTTATATCTTCCGACGTTCGCTAAATCGTAGCGCTTGGGATCGAAAAACAGATTGTTTATAAGCAATTGCGCGCTCTCGACGAGCGGAGGTTCGCCGGGACGCAGCTTTTTGTAGATTTCTTTCAGCGCTTCCTCTCCGGGAGTGGTGCGGTTCTTCTCCGCTTCGCTTAATATAGGCGTGTCTTTTTCAAGCGTCGCCGTGATTTTAGGGTCGTCGCCGAAGAGAGAAAGAATCTCCGAATTCGTTTCAACCCCCAGCGCCCTTATCAATACCGTGACAAGTATCTTACGGTTCTTTTCTATGCGCACATAAAAAACGTCGTTGATGTCCGTTTCGTATTCGAGCCATGTCCCTCTGTACGGGATTATCGTGGAAGCGTAGACATGCTTGCCGGTTTTATCGATCGAGGATTCGTAATATATACCCGGCGACCGGACTATCTGCGAAACGATTACGCGTTCCGCTCCGTTGATTATGAACGTGCCGTTGTCCGTCATAAGCGGGAAATCGCCCATGAATATTTCGCGCTCGATTACTTCGCCGGAAGTCTTATTGAACAACCGCACGGTTACTCTTAGCGGCGCGGCGTAGTTGACGTCGCGCTCCTTACATTCCTCTACCGGATACTTAGGCGTCGAATCTATCGAATAATTTACAAACTCTATATAAAGGTTGCCGGAATAATCCGTGATCGGCGAAACGTCCCGCAATACTTCTTTTAACCCCTCCGTGATAAACCAATTGTATGACTTCTTTTGTACCTCGATTAAATTGGGCATTTCTAACGCTTCATCGATTTTTGCGTAACTCATTCTCACATTATTGCCGAGCTTATGAGGTTTGGGCAGCACATTATCCACTCCATTCAAATTAATAGACCATACTCAATACTCCGATAAACAAAGATAAAAATTTCATTAATAAACACTGACTACCCCTACGGCATGCTGGTTACAGCCGAATTATAAGCCGTTACTGTTTGTTAATAAAATTTCCGCTTTTTGATAAATAAATATTAAGTATGACCTTAGAAACATATTTCGGTATAAAATTTTACTTTCATATTTAATAATGTTATCATGATTCTTTATTTTTGTCAATAAGTTTTTATAAATTAATAAAAATTTAACATATTAAATTTATGTAAAACTACTTGAAATTTTTTACGATTCGTGGTATCATTAGTAATTGTTAGATTTGTTTTATCGAAAGTACAGGAGGTGAAAGATATTGCCGAATATTAAATCCGCTAAAAAACGCGTCAAAGTTATCGCAGCAAAAACATTGCAGAATAAGATGGTTAAGACATCGATGAAAACCGCGATTAAAAAATATGAAACCGCTTTAACATCAGGAGATAAAGCCGCTGCGAACGAAGCCTATAGATACGCTGTTAAAAAAGTTGACAACGCCGCAGCAAAAGGGATAATCCATAAGAATAACGCCGCAAGGAAAAAAAGCAGTTTTACGCATAAACTCAATGATTTAAACGCAAAAGCATAAAAACCGCCGTTCAATCGGCGGCTTTTTTCTTTTTGACGCGTCAATGACTGGCGATCCATTCCGCTATATCGGATATTACATAATTCTCAACATTTTGCGGCTTTGAATATTCCGCTTTCATCTTTTTGATATCGCCGTGGACAGCCGGCATAAACATATGATTTAAACCCGGATAGAGCTTAAATACAGCTTCGGGATGGTTTTGCAGAATTTGTTTATATGTTTCAAAATCTTCTTCGACCGAAACGTGAAAATCGCCTTCGCCCTGCATGACTAAAATTGGTTTCGTACTCGTTTCCAAGTATTCCCTTACCTGCTTTTTACCCATATCTTTAAAATACATCGCCATTATTTGTTTCCCTATAACGGGCGTCTTTTTCGCTTCTTCATCACTCATGCCGTAAAGATTTTCAAACTTTTCATGTAATTTTTCAGCTTGTTTTTTCACTATCCATTTAATTACGCCGGTCGATTTTTTCAGGAAATCCTCTGATTGTGACTTCATGACTTCTTCTAATCTTCGCGGTGTGCCTGCCTTCCGGAATCGTTATAATGCCGTTTAACGGGTATTCGCTGCCGCTTCCAACAATAATTTTTTCTTCCATATTATTTCTCCAACGCCGCGCACACATACCCTACTATTTGCGGGAGTGTGATTTCAGTTTTGCCATCCTTACAGCACGTCAAAACGTCAGTTCCGCACGGTATGATTTTCGCACTCTTATATCCACCGTCAATCGTTATCTTCGCGCCCGCGGGCAAAACATTATGCTCCTCGATAATATCCAGCTTGCCGCGGTGTTCGGGATATGTAACTTTTACATGTACTAATTTATGCTTATCGGTTTCCGTCA